>DASSRT010000070.1:0-15872 GCA_035701705.1 Rhodanobacteraceae bacterium | reverse complement strand
TCAGTGGTATCGCTGCAACGGGCACTGGAACCGCCACTGAGGGTCCAGCCGTTTTGGGTGGTGACCTCCGCTTCCAGGTAAGGAACGTCCAAGTCCCATTCGCCGAACCCGCCGAGGTTGCCGGGGTCCAGACCTTTCGGCCACGACTGAACCTGGAAGCGACGGCCAAGGCTTACCGGCAGTGCATTGTTACCCGGAACGGAAAAATCCGTGACGTCGAAGCCCGTTGCACCGTCATAGAGGCTGATTCGGTCTCCGAAAGCGTTGTCGCTCATTGGCGCAACCGCTTGCGCAGCTTGAATGCGCTTCCCGAACTCCTCGTAAGGATCGATGCCGGCCGGCGTACTGGCATGCGCAGCCGTCGACATCTGCAACAGCAGCACGATGGTGAACGCAACCACTTTGCAAACCGCCCCGGACAACTTGGCGCGCGCGCGTGGCGCGCTCGCAACCATCGAAGCTGGCGCCATTTGGCGTACGTTCCCGTTCAATTTCGCACACTCCCTTTACAAAAGCACAATCGCCTTGCAGCGACCGGCACCCAGCGCCACCCGGCCAATAATCAATAATCAACCGCCCCCAATTGCCACACACGCCGGCGCACAGCGATGTACCCTGTTCCCCGAAATCGCTTACGACCTCTCCGCGGCGCCGGAGAAACGTATAGGCCCGGTCGTATAGATCGCGTGAAGGCCAGGCACAGGCCTCGCCTCCACTTTCCCGGCACTGCATCAGCCCCGTTACGCTCCAGCAGGGCGAATGCCAAGAACCGGACAGGTGCACTGTCACACCCCCTTGACCATTGCCACGCGTGACCTGCCGAAGCGCGCGGCTCGGATGGTACTCCACGTTGGCGGCAAACTTCCCACTTGCGTTGCCCGGCCGGGCGCGTTGGACGCGAACGAGCGCCAGCCCGCGGCATTCGAAGCAACGCGCGCACGGCGCTCCGCGGGTCTTGCCTTACATGATATCTAAGTGATATCGTTTTGCCAGACCCCAGGGAGACACCCCATGAACGAGAGCAAGGCTTCTTCCCTTTCCGGCATACCCGTCGCACTGTTGTTCGTGCTGGTGTTCGTCGGCTGCGCGGTGCTGTTCGTGATCGGCGGGCTGCATGAGTACGCGCCGGCGGTGATTGCCGCGGTCATCGTGTTCGTGATCGCGGCTTTCCTGTGCAAGGGCTTCTTCCAGGTGCAGCCGAACCAGGGCATGGTGATGCTGCTGTTCGGGCGCTACGCCGGCACCGCCCGCGAGACCGGCCTGCGCTGGACCAACCCGTTCTACAGCAAGCGCGCGGTCAGCCTGCGGGTGCGCAACTTCGAATCGTCCAAGCTCAAGGTCAACGATTCCGACGGCAATCCGATCGAGATTGCGGCGGTGATCGTGTGGCAGGTCATCGACACGGCCGAGGCGGTGTTCCAGGTCGACGATTACGAAAACTACGTGCACATCCAGAGCGAATCGGCACTGCGGCAAATGGCACAGAGCTATCCCTACGACTCGCACGAGGACGGCAAGCCTTCCCTGCGCAGCCACGGCGATGAAATCACCACGCACCTGTGCGAGCAGATCCAGGAGCGTCTCGGCAAGGCCGGCGTCAAGGTGCTGGAAGCGCGCATCAGCCACCTCGCCTACGCGCAGGAAATCGCACAGGCGATGCTGCAACGCCAGCAGGCCGGCGCCATCATCGCAGCGCGCACCAGGATCGTCGAAGGCGCGGTGAGCATGGTCGAAATGGCGCTGGCGCAACTGAGCGAGCACAACGTCGTCACGCTGGATGAGGAACGCAAGGCCGCGATGGTGTCCAACCTGCTGGTGGTGCTGTGCGGCGAGCGTGGCACCCAGCCGGTCTTGAACACGGGCACTCTATACCAGTGATCATCCCTGATCACGAAGATCAAAACCGGCCATCCATGGCCGACTTTCAACGACAGCAAGCATCATGAAGGCCAATGGATACAGGTAGCAAGAAGGCCTATCCCCTGCGCATCAGTGCGCAGGTGCTCGACGCCGTGCAACGGTGGTCCAACGATGAACTGCGTTCGCTGAATGCACAAATCGAGTACGTCCTGCGCGACGCGTTGCGCAAGGCCGGGCGGCTGAAGCCGGAGCCGGTACCACGCAAGTCCAAATCCTGACGGAGTAGAACCATGTCCATCGCCCAGAATTGGCAATACAAGGTGATCCAGGTGAAGACCGACATGTGGGGCCGCGAAAATGCGGACGTCCTGCAGGCGACACTGAACGAGGCCGGCCGCGAAGGTTGGGAGCTGGTGTCGACCCTGCAACCCTACGGTGCGCACATTGCTTCGTTGTTCCTGAAGCGCCCGTCGTGAACACATGGCTGCGCGGGCGCTACAGTGGCAAGACCGCCGTCGCGACACCACGCACGCCCGCAACCTGAGGAATTCCACATGTCACGCCTCGCCACCGCCGCGATCCTGTTCGCACTGTCCGTGCCGCCGCTCGCTGCAGCACAATCGCCCATTGCATCCGGGCAGGCACATCCCTCCGCCACTGCGCACGCCACCGCGCTCGCGGGGCAAGCCGCCGCCACGCGCATCGAGGCCTGCGTGGAGGCCACCGACGCGTTCATCGACAACTTGCAAAAATCGGACTTCAAGACGGCCGCCAGCAACTTCGACGCACGCATGGCAGCGGCACTCGACTCGGCCAAACTTGGCGAAGTGTGGCAGTCCATGACTGCGCGCTACGGCAAGCTCGAATCGCGCGGGACCGCGCAGAACGTGATCTACCAGGGGCTTGCCGTGGTGACGGTGCCGCTGCGTTTCCAGAACGGCACGCTGGGCGCGCGCCTCGCATGCGGTGCCGATGGAAGATTCTCCGGCTTCCACATCGTGCCGCCCCCGGCCGCGGCATCGGCACCGGCGTCGTCGAACTGACGACGTCGCCCCGCCGCATGACCGCGCCGACCCCGCCCCGCCGTTGCCGCGACCCCGCCGAACGCCATGCGCTGCTCGAACGTGCGTACGCACTCGGCGTGCCGCGCGACTACGGCCGCAAGCGCCAGCTGCGATTGCAACGCGAACCCGCGCAACTCGTGTGCATCGGCGACGACATCCACGGACGAACCCAGTGGCTGCAGCCGCGCGCGGCGCGCGCGCTGTTGGCACTGCGCGCCGCAGCCGATGGTGACGGCGTGCATTTGCAGATCGTCTCAGCGTTCCGATCGCTGGAATACCAACTCGGCATCATCGAGCGGAAACGGGCCAGTGGACAAACGATCGGGCAAATCCTGACGGTCAGCGCCGCGCCCGGCTACAGCGAGCACCATAGCGGGCGCTGCGTGGATCTGACCACGCCGGGCTACGCGGCACTGGAAGCGGAATTCGAGCGTTCGCCCGCATTCGACTGGCTCACCCGCAACGCGAACCGGCACGGGTTCACGCTGTCCTATCCGCGCGGCAACCGCCATGGCATTGCCTACGAGCCATGGCATTGGTGCTGGCACGCCGAGCGCGCACCTCGGTAGGGACGCCTTGATTGTGCTGGTCACCGCGGCGCAGGCCGGGATCGCGTCCGGGCTTCAATAGTTCACGAATATCCCATTGGATTACGCGCCGCATCCTGCGGCTCGCTCTGACGGGCTACCGGCTGCGCCGGCGTTCGCTACGGCGTCCCTGCCTTCGCAGTCCCGCTTTGACGGGAATGACGGCGCAATACCTTGGTCACGGGTTCCCTGCGGCACCACGCCTGCACACTGACGGCAGATCGCGTTCGGGAACCGTGGTCGTCGAGAGATCGCAGTGCCAGACCACCAACCCGCTGCCCGCATCCTCACCGGCCAGCACCAGCTGTTTGCCGCGGATCTGCCGGGACACACCGGGCTCGCCGGAGGCGTACGTCACCACGATCTCGCCGGGCTCGGCACCAACGTCGACGCTGGCGACGTATTTTCCGGAGATCGTGTCGGGATCGCTCAATCCGGCATCCGCATTGCTCGACGGCCACCGCCCGTCGTTGTTGGCGTAGTACTCACTCATGGCAACCTTGGCGCCATCCGCCAGCGCCACGCCCTCGGCCACCTGCGAACGGACGATGTAGTTCTGGTACGCGGGAATCGCGATTGCCGCGAGTACGCCGATGACGAGCACCATCGCCACGCCGACGGCGACCAGCGCGATCGCCCAACCGGGCATGCCGGATGGCTGCCGCATCGGCGCTTCGCCGCTGCCGTCGACTTCGGCGCGCAAGCCATCGTTCGTGACCACCAGGGTACCGGCCATCATGTCGTGCAGGCCCTGCTTGCGGCGCGTCCATCCCGCCATCATGAAGCCGATGCAGAGCAGGATCGCGGAAATGTATTTGCCGAAAAAGCGTCCGGTTGCGCGTCCGAAACCAATACGCTCGCCGCGGCGATCGGTGACGCGCAGGCCGACGGCGCGTTTGCCCAAGGTAGCCTGCGCAGGCGACGATTCCTGCAAGGCAAAATAGAGCCAACCTGTGGCCATGCCGGCCAGCCGGTTGAACGCGTCGATGGCATGCCTGAACACGACCCCCTCGATCAGGCCCAACACCAGCCCGATCGCGAAGCCCAAAATGATCAGCACCACGAGATCCACGAGATACGCAGCCACGCGTCGCCAGAAACCCGCGTACAAGCCGGGAGCCTCCAAGTGGTCCGGCAACTCACCGGATCCATCGGAATGGGCAACGCCTATCCCATCGATGGGTGGCAGCGGTGGTGGAACCGGCACGTCGGGCGCGAAGGTTTCCGGCGACACTTCCGCCCGCGATTCCACCGCGGGCCGCGCGTCATCCTGACCGAACACCGCGCGTGTCCCTGCTGCCGGCGTTTCACCCGCATCGGCTTCCCCTGCCGGAACGGACGCACCGCAAAGTGCGCACACGCGCGCGCCTTCACCGAGTTCCCCACCACAATTCGCACACTTCATACCGCCTCCCAATGGCCGCGACCCCGCAACGATTCCGCACCCGTCACTTCGCCTGCATCCCCTCGGTGACGGTGCCCACCACCTTCCACATGTAGAACGCCGCCAGCGTGCGGAACGGCGCCCAGCGTTCGCCGAATTCGCGCAGCTCGCGCGGCGCCGGCATCTCCGGCATGCGGTGCACGATCTGCACGCCCTTGCGCACGCCGAGGTCGTCCACCGGCAGCACGTCCGGGCGGCCGAGCCGGAACATCAGCATCATCTCGACGGTCCAGCGTCCGATCCCGCGCACCTGCACCAGATGGTCGATCAAGTCCTGGTCCGGCATGCGCGCCAGTTGCGCCGGCGTGGGCACGATGCCCTGCTGCGATTTCCCGGCAAGATCACGCAAGGCCGCAACCTTGTTGCGTGACAAGCCGGCACCGCGCAAGGCTTCGTCGCTGGCCGCATCGATGCCGCGCGCGGTGATCACGCGGCCACGCGGCATCAACTGCTCGACACGCCCCGAGATGGTCGCGGCGGCCTTGCCCGACAACTGCTGGTGCATGATCGAGTGCGCCAGCGCGTCGACCGGATCGAAGCGCGCATGGAAATCGTAGTCGAGCGGACCGATCCGCCGCATCCAGGTCGCCAGCTTGCGATCACGTTTGGCCAGATGTGCGCTCGCTGCGGCGAGGTCATAGCCCCGCGGAATCACCGGATGTTTCATTCCACGCTCCCCGGATTCATTCGATACAAGGCGACGCCAAGCGCGATCCATCCGGCCAGCAGCGCGATCCCGCCCAGCGGCGTCAGCATCCCGATGGCCCGCGGCGCGCCCAGCGCCAACGCGTACAGGCTGCCGCAAAACAACAGGCTGCCGAGCGTGAACAGCACCGCCGCGAGATGCCCGGCGTGCGAGCGACGCGCGACGAAGGCCGTGAGGCCGAGCGCCAGCGCGTGCCAGAACTGGAAGCGCACCGCGGTTTCCCACACATCCAGCATCGCGGCCGGGATCTGGCCACGCAAGGCATGCGCGCCGAGGGCACCCAGCAACACCGCAGTCGCGCCTGCTACGGCAGCGGCGATGCCGGGCCATGCAATTTGGCGCTTGCCACTCATCGCCAACCTGCCCCGGCGCGCCGGCGACGCGAGCGCCAGGCGCCGTACAGCAACCCGAGCAGGCTCACCAGTATCGGCATCAGCAGGATGTCGATGAACTTCAACTGCATCGACAGACGCCGGATGTCGGCGTCGAGGCTGCGTTGCACTTCCCGCAACTGGTTGCGGATCTCCAGCTTCTTGGCCATGAACTGGTGCACGGCGGCTTCACGGTCCGCACTGCTCACGCCACCACCCGGGTGCTGTTGCAGCTGCTTGATGCGTTGCTCGGTCTCGGCAAGCTCCTGTTGCAGCTCGACCTGCTTGGCCTTGAATTTTTCATCGGCCTTGCGACGCAAATCGTCGACGCGAGTGAAGCGCCGTTGCTCGACGGCGCGGCCGCGGATGCCGATCAGATCCGAAGGTCCGGCAAGATCGTCGATCGCATTCACGAAGAAATCCCCGTTGCTGGCGAATGGACTCATCAGCGTCTGGCCGAGCGACGGGCTGGGTTGCACCCACATCCGGTTCGCCAGCAAGTCGGTATCGCCGACCAGGATCACCTGTGCGGGATGCGCGGGCGGCTTGGCCGGGACATCGCCCGGAAAGGCAGCCGACAGCTTGCCGTGCAGCCGCACCGCCATCGCGTAATGCTGGCCGTCGGGATGGTAGCCCTCGTACAGGGTCGATGGGTCCACGGCGTTGCGCACCTTGTCCGTGGGTACCGACATCGCCTCGGTGGTGCTCTGCAACAAGGGTTCGAGACGCGCCGTCGCATCCGGCTGCAGGCCGAAGTAACCCGCCGACGACACGTCGATCACGCTCAGCGCCGCGGTGACCGGGTCGTGCCGGTTCAACTCGTCATCGTTCAGGCCCAGCACCGCCGGATGCCGGATCGGCGCGCCGGTGACCGGTGACTCGACCGTGAGCGCGCGCGAGCGGTCGAGCAGCACGCGGCCGGTATGAAAGGTGACGCCCCATGCACGAAACAGGGTCGGCAGCCCCGATGCCGCACCGCCGCCGATCTCCGAATCCGGATCGACGAACACCAGGACCCGCCCGCCGCGCTGGACGTAGCGATCGACCGCTTCGATGTCGGCTTGCGGCAAGCCGGTCGGCTGGATCAACACCAGCACGTCGGTGCGCATGTCGAGCTTCGCCAGCGATCCCGCATCCAGTTGCTGCACGTCGAACAGCTGCCGCAGCTGTTGCAGCACGGTCCAGGCCGGCGCTTCGTTGCCCTCGGCGTCGGTGCCGCCCCAGATCGGCAGCTCGCTGTAGATGGCAACCCGCGGCTTGCGCGCGACGCTCAACTCGTGCAACAGGCGGGCAATGTCGTATTCGGTGAACGGCTCCTTGGCCGGCAGGAAGAACGGGATCGCTGCGCTTCGCCCATCCTTCACATTGCGGCCCGCCAGCCCGAAATAGATCGCATCGCCCGTGTCGTTGCTGCGCACCGAGGTCAAACCGGCTGCGCTGGCACGGTCTTCGTCCTCGGAATACGGCAGCGGATCGATCTGCTGCAGGTGGATGCGGCCATGCGAATCGCGCACGACTTCGTCCAGCATGTTGACGACACGCTGGTGGTAGGCGCGCAATTGCGGCAGGCCGTGGCTGGCGCGATCGGAAAAATACAGGGTGAGCTGCAAGGGTTGCTGCAGGTTCCGGATGATGTCGCGGGTGCCGGCGGACAGCGTGTAGAGCTTGTCGTGGGTCAGGTCGATGCGTTCCCCACCCAGCCAACGCGAACCCGCGAGCACCAGCAACACGTATGCCGCCGCCAACACGGGCAACAGCAGCCACAGTCGTCGCGATGCGGGCCTCGATGCCATCAGCCGCCCCGCTTGGCGTCGAGGACCAGGACGTTCGCGGCGAGCCAGAACACGATCGTCAACAGGAAGAACGCCACGTCGCCGAAATCGAGCACGCCGCGCGCGATGGCCTGGAAGTGCGTGAGCAGGCTCAAGTCCGACAAGGCGTCGGCAAGCCGCTCGGAGCCGATCGCCAGCAACGGCTGCTGCACCAGCGGGTCACCGGCCAACAGGAACAGGAAACAGACGGCGAGCGCGAGGATGAAGGCGACAACCTGGCTGCGCGTGAGCACCGACAGGCATTCGCTGATCGCGAGGAACGCACCGGCCATCAGGAAGCTGCCGACGTAGCTGGCAAGGATCACCCCGTTGTCGGGCTGGCCGAGGTAGTTCACCGTGAGCCACATCGGGAACGTCAACGCCAGCGCACAGCCGATGAACGCCCACGCCGCGAGGAACTTGGCGAGCACCGCCTGCCAGGCATGGATCGGCAACGTCAGCAGCAGTTCGAGGGTGCCGCTGCGCCGCTCCTCGGCCCACAACCGCATCGCCAGCGCCGGCACCAGCACCAAATACAGCCACGGATGGAAGCGGAAGAACGGATCGAGGTCGGCCTGGCCGCGCTCGAAAAATGCCCCGAGGTAGAACGTGAGTGCACCGGCTGTCAGCAGGAAAATCACACTGAACAGCCATGCCACCGGCGTCGCGAGGTAACCGTGCAGCTCGCGCAGGAACACCCCGGCGAACGGACGGCCGTGCGGCGGGCTGGCGATTCGCGAACTCACGACTGGCACGCAATGACTCCGTTCAACACCCGCGCCGTCCGCAAGCGTGAATCACCAGCGCAAGCGCATGAACGCGAAGGATTCCGCATCTCATGCTTGCTGTCACGGGCGAGCCTGGCGTTCATGTGCGAATTCCGGATTCGTCGCTCACGCCGCACGCGGCACGCTGTCCGGCGCCGCAGTGACGCGCCGGAACACATCTTCCAGCCGACCGCGCTCCAGCTGCAATTCATCGACCCGCACGCGTTGCGCTTCCAGCAATTTGGTGACCGGGCCGAACACCTGCTGGCCCTCGCGGGGAAACACCGTCACCCGGCCATCGAGGGGATCGGTCGCGACCGAGTCCACCTCCGGCAAACGTCCGATCAATTCGCACGCCAGGGCGCTGGCCGGCGCGCGGAAACTGACCGCATGGTGATAGCGCGACTGCCGCTCCAGTTCGGCGGGCGTGCCCTCGGCGCACAGGCGGCCACGGGCGAGGATCGCGACGCGGTTGCAGATCGCACGCACCTCGTCGAGCGCATGCGTGGACACGATGATCGCGCGATCACGTGCCATGGCCCGGATCAACGCGTGCACTTCGCGCTGCTGGTTCGGGTCCAGTCCGTCGGTGGGTTCATCCAGCATCAGCGCCGGCGGATCGTGCAACAACGCCTGCGCAAGGCATACCCGTCGGCGGTAGCCCTTGGACAGCGTGTCGATGGTCTGCGCCAGCACCGGCTGCAATTCGAGGCGCTCGATCATCTGATCCATGCGGCGCGCGCCGGAGACCCCGCGCAATCCGCGCACCCGCGCGGCGAACGCCAGGAATTCGGCGACCGACGACTCGCCGTACGCCGGCGCGCCTTCCGGCAGGTAGCCCAACACGCGCCGTGCCTGCACTGGCGCGCGCACCACGTCATACCCGCACACGCGGGCCGCGCCCGAAGTCGGCCGCAAGTAACCGGCGATCATCCGCATCGTCGTGGTTTTGCCGGCGCCGTTCGGTCCAAGCAGTGCCAGCACCTGCCCGGGCGCGACCCGCAAGTCGAGACTGCTGACTGCATCGAACGCGCGATAGCGCTTCCCAAGCTGTTCGGTTTCGATCATCGTCGCGGCAATGCCAAATGGCCGGGTGCCGCAGCACTCTAGCAGCATCGAACCGAATCCCCCATCCGCTTCCGGCCGTGCGTGGCCGGAAAGAAAAAAGGCCCGCGCATGGCGGGCCTTTTTCGAACTTGTGCCACTCAGCGATGATGCCGGCGACCCTTGTGGTGCTCGGGCTTCTTGCGGGCTTCGGGCTTGTCGGCCGCCGGCTTGCTGTCTGCGGCCGGCTGCGTGCTCGCACCCGACCACAGCGCAGGATCCAGCGCGGTCAGCGGCGCAGACTCTCCGGCGGCCTGTTCCGGCGTCTGCGCCGGAGCATCCTCGACCGGCAAGTACACGCGGAACACCTTGTCCTGGTCCTGCACCGTCGGCATGGAGGCCAACTGGTCGAACAAGCGATGGGTGGTCACGTCGAACTTGTAGCCGTGCGTGGCCGCATACGCCTGCAGGTTGAGCCGCATCTGGCGCACATTGGCCTGGCCCGTCCAGGTGCCTTCAAGCACTTCGCTGGCCGGCATGATCATCGCCCGCACATTGGCGTCGACGATCAGCTGGTTCATCTTGTCGAGGCTGCCCGGAACCGGCGCCGCGTTGGCGGCGGCAGTGGCAGGCGGCGCCGAACTGGAAGCCGATGCCGGCGTGGCAGCACTCGCCCCGGACGCAGGTGCCGTGCTGCTGGCCGAAGCCGGCGCGGCGGCCTCCAGTTCGGCCGAAGTCGGACGCGGCGGCAGCGTGGCGAGGTCGTAGCTCTTGCCGTCGATCGTGAGCGTGCTGGTGTCGATCGGCACCGCCAAGTCGAAGGTGAACTTGCCATCGCCGAAGGAGGTGGCGATCGTGGTGGTCGGGCCGGCGGCCTTGACGCCCAGCTTGCCCATCGCGGAACTGATCTGCTGCATCGCAGTGGTTTTTGCCGAATCGAGGTCGTCGACGGTATAGGGCGCCGTGACCGAGACCAGCAACATCGGCGTGGCCGGCATGCGGTAGAGGCCCGGGTTGACACCGGTGTAGTCACCGTTGTTGATGCCCGCCAGCATGGTCTGCAGGCCATCCAGTCCGTACTGGATGGTCGCGGCAGGCTCGCCGTGGATCCACAACTGCGAATAGCGTGCGATCAGGTTCCAGCCATAGTCGACGTCATACGACCAGGTGACGGTGCTGACGTTCTGGCGCTGGTTCGGCACCACGGTGACGGTGAAAACCTTGTTGGTGCCACGCCAGTTGTTGGTGAGATCCCACACCACTTCACTCTTGTTGGTGATGTCGATATTGCCGGACTTGTTCACCAGCGAGCCGTCACCGACGGTGCCGGGGCTACCCGACCAGCTGATGGTGGCGCCCTGCCCGTATGCCGGGCCGGAGAGCGTGAACTTCGTGGCCGGATCCTGGGCCGTCAGTTCGCCGCCCGCGTAATCCTGGTAGCGACGGAAGTTGTTGAGCACATCGAAGATGTGCCGCGGGTTGTGGCTGATCTGGATCGAGCGCTCGATGTGCGCGCTGCTGGGCAGGAACAAACCCACGATCACTGCGAGCACAAACACCATGATCAGGGCGACAACGAATTCGAGCACACGGGTCATGCCAGGGATCTCCGGACAGCTAGTTCGTATGGCTTGCGCCTTTTCCCGCCGGACCACCCGGCAGGCCGCGCGCCACGTTGCAGCACATGAATGGCGGATGGTAGCGGCTTCACGGCGTTCGCGCTATTCCCCGCTTCCGGTTCCGGTGCTGCGTCACACGATTCCCAATTCCAGCGCCTTCAAGACGGCCCGGGTGCGATCGCGTACGCCCAGCTTGGAAAGGATGTTGGAAACGTGGTTCTTGACCGTGCCTTCGGCCACCTTCAGGGAGTTGGCGATTTCCTTGTTGCTGTAGCCGCCGGCCATCAGGCGCAGGATCTCGGTCTCGCGCTCGGTCAACGGATCGGGCTGGCCGAGGCTCGTGAACTGGTTCTGGATGCGCCCGATACCCGCCAGCAGCCGCTGGGTCACCACCGGCGCGATCAGCGAGCCCCCGCCGGCCACCACCTTCACCGCATCCACCAGCTGGTCGAGCGACACATCCTTCAGGAGGTACCCGCGCGCACCCGCCTTCAGGCCGGCCAGCACCAACTGGTCATCATCGAAGGTGGTCAGGATGATGGTTGGCGGCACCTTGCCCTGTGCGGCAAAGGCGTTCAGCACATCCAGGCCGCTCTTGCCGGGCATGCGCATGTCCAGCAGCACCACGTCCGGGCGGATCTTCGGGATCGCCTCCAGCGCCGCGGCGCCATCCACGCACTCGGCGACAACTTCGATATCCGGCGACAGCTCCAGCAGCGAGCGGATGCCCTGCCGGACCAGCGTCTGGTCGTCCACGAGACAAACCGAAATCATGCGTACTCCCCATCCTGTCGCCAGCGGCAGTGGTTGCGCGCCGACCTCCCCATCATGCTGGATTTTCCGCCGGCAATGAAGCCTCCAGTGCAAATCCGCGATCACGCGCGGTTTGCACGTCCAGGCGTCCACCCAGTTCGGCAAGGCGCTCACGCATGCCGTTGAGCCCATTGCCGGCCTTCAACTCGTTCGCACCACGGCCGTCATCGCGCGCCTTCAGCACCAGCATGCCGCCCGCGCCTTCCTCGAAACGCAACCAAAGATTGCGCGCGCGCGCGTGGCGCACGGTGTTGGTGATGATTTCCTGGGTGCAGCGCAACAGCACCTGCGCGCGCCGCGAGTCGCTGACCGCGAAGCACTGCGGCAATTCAAGGTGCACCTTGAGTCCGGGCACGCCTTCGGTGAGGTCGCGCAGCGCCACCGTCAGCTCCAGCCCCTCGTCGTCGCGCAGTTCGCTGACCACTTCGCGGACATCCGCGAGCAATTGCTTGGCCGTGGAACGCGCACGCGACACATGCTCCGATGCGGCCTCGTTGACCACCAGATGGCCCGCGACTTCCAGGTTCAGGCTGAGCGCGGTGAGGTGGTGGCCAACCAGGTCATGCAATTCCCGCGCGATGCGCATGCGTTCGGAAATCCGGCTGGATTCCGCCAGCAAGGCACGGGTCGCGCGCAATTCCGAGTTCAGCCGGCGCTGTACTTCGCGCGCATCCGCCTGTTGCCGCGCAACTTCGGAGGCGATGAACACCACCACCGCAAAGCCGAGGTACAGGCCCGCCTGCAGCGTCGCGGTGCCCACGTTCATGTTCGGATAGGTAATGGCCATCACCGGGATGCTGGCGACGTTCTGCAACACCAGCCAGGTGATCGCAGCCGGCAACGGCAGCAGCCAAGGCAACACCATGCCGACCACCATCAGCAGCATCGCGCCGAGGCCGCTGGCGCTGAACCACGAAATGGCCAGCGCGGCACAGGTGAGCACCAGCAAGCCCAGCAACTTCACGCCCCAAAAACGGCGCGATCCCAAGTCACGGGTCAACACCCAGTACACCACGCCGAACAACACGTAGCTGAAGGCCCAGAGCAGGATGTCGTTGTGGTTTTGCGCGTGCAGCGCCCGCACCAGATGCACGGCGTTGCGCGGCTCGGACAGGTTGCTCAACATCCAGTCGCGCTGCACCAGCGGCACGCCCACGCAAGCGTACGTGACAAGCCCCGCGTACCGCAGCAGGGAAATCGGACTGAAGGATGGGCGCCGCACGCCGCGATCATAGCGCAGGCACCGTGCGGCGAAGCATCGGACTGGAGACCTCGCGCCGGGGTCATGCGATAATTGTGGATTGAGGGCGGCGCGCGCCGCCGCCGAACCCGGAACCCAGCAAGCGATGACGCACTCCCCGAACCTGACCCTGCGCGACGTGCATGCCGACGATCTCGCCGCGGTGCTCGGGCTCAACAACACCGCCGGCGCTTCCATCCTGCCGATGGATGCCAGCCAGCTCGACTGGTTCTACCGCCACGCCGATTATTTCCGGGTCGCGGAAGTGGACGGCCATCTGGCCGGCTTCCTGATCGCGGTGCGCCGCATCACCCCGCACGCCAGCTCCAACTTCCGCTGGTTCCGCGAACATTGCGACGCGTTCGTGTACGTCGATCGCGTGGTGGTGGGCGACCTGCACCGCGGCCACGGCCTCGGCCGGATGTTCTACAGCGACGTGCAAGCCTACGCGGAAGTGCGCTCGCCGAACCTCGCCTGCGAAGTGTTCCTGGAACCGCGCGACGACGTTTCGCTGCTGTTCCACGGCACCTTCGGTTTCCACGAAGCCGGCCAGCAGGTCATGCCGGAATCCGGCCGCCGCGTCAGCCTGTTGTTGAAGGAGTTGTGCAGCTACCCGTTCGTGCGCGACACCTACGCGGACGGATTGCCCGAGGTGCCGTGGTTGGCGCCGCGCATGCTTCCGCCCGATCGCTCCGTGCGTGCGGCGGGCCAGGCGTGAACGCGCGCACCGGGGACCACGACATGGAAATCCTGGAAGCCGCCGATGTGCGCTTCGGCCAGGTCGGCATCGCCAGCGTGCGGATACGCAACGCCGATCCCGATGCACTGCAGCGATCCTTGCAGCTGCGGGTCGAGGAAGCGCCGGCCTTGTTCACGCGCGCGCCGGTGGTCGTCGACCTTTCGTTCTTGTCGCCTCAGCCCAGCGACGAACTCGTGCAATGCCTGCTCGACGCCGTGCGCGCAGCCGGGATGCTGCCGGTTGGCCTCGCCTACGGCGACACCGCCACCGATGAACTGTCGCGCCGGCTGGGCCTGCCGGTGATCGCCCGTTTCCGCGCCGCCTTCGAGCGTGCGGACACGGCCAAGGCCGCTGCCGCGCCCGCAGCAGCCGCGCCGGAATCCAGTGCGACTGCGGCATCACCCGCTGCTGCAACCTTGCAACATTTGCAACCGGTGCGATCCGGCCAGCAGGTTTACGCGCAAGCGTCGGACCTGGTGGTGGTGGGCACAGTCGCCAACGGCGCGGAGGTGCTGGCCGATGGCAACATCCACATCTATGGCGCGCTGCGCGGGCGCGCCTTCGCCGGCGCCCAGGGCGATACCGGTACGCGCATTTTTTGCAGCGAATTCCGCGCCGAGATCGTTTCCATCGCCGGCCACTACCGCGTGTTCGAAGACCTGCCGCAGGAATTTGCCGGGCGCGCGGTGCAGATCAGTCTTGCGCAAGGCACGCTGCAGATCCTGCCGCTGTGACACGCCCGGTTCAGCGTTCACCCGAATAATCGCAGCGGCGCCACTCATCCTTCCTGACCCATCACGTTCGGAGCATTCCCCTTGACTGAAACCATCGTCATCACCTCCGGCAAGGGCGGCGTCGGCAAGACCACGACGTCCGCATCGCTCGCCACCGGACTCGCGCAACGCGGCCACAAGACCGCCGTCATCGACTTCGACGTCGGCCTGCGCAACCTCGACCTCATCATGGGCTGCGAGCGCCGCGTGGTGTATGACTTCATCAACGTCATCCAGAAAGAAGCAACGTTGAAGCAGGCATTGATCCGCGACAAGCGCCACGACAACCTGTTCGTGCTGGCCGCCTCGCAGACCCGCGACAAGGATGCGCTGACGCAGGACGGTGTCGGCCGCGTGCTGGAAGAGCTTGCGGCGGATGGCTTCGACTACGTGATCTGCGATTCCCCCGCCGGCATCGAAAAAGGCGCGCACCTGGCGATGTACTACGCAGATCGCGCGGTGGTGGTGGTGAACCCGGAAGTTTCCAGCGTGCGCGATTCCGATCGCATCCTCGGGTTGCTGTCATCGAAGACGCGGCGCGCCGAGCGCGGCGAAGGCCCGGGCCCGCAACACCTGCTGCTGACCCGCTACAACCCGGTACGCGTGGAAGCCGGCGAGATGATGAGCGTCGGCGACGTCGAGGAGATCCTCGGCATCCCGGTGCTGGGCGTGATCCCGGAATCGGAAAACGTGCTGGCGGCCTCCAACTCGGGCGTGCCCGTGATCCACGATGCCGGCTCCGTCGCCGGGCAAGCCTACGCCGACGCGGTCGCCCGCCTCACCGGCGAGGATGTGCCGATGCGATTCCTGGAAGCGCCGAAGAAAGGCTTCTTCAAGCGCATGTTCGGGACCTGAGGAGGATGCCATGAGTCTGCTCGATTTCCTGCGGCCGCGGCCGAAGCAAACCGCCAACATCGCACGCGAACGCCTGCGCATCATCGTTGCGCAGGAACGCGCGACGCGCGGCGGACCGGACTACCTGCCGCTGTTGCGCAATGAATTGCTGGAAGTGATCCGCAAGTACGTGCATGTCG
>DASSRT010000069.1:0-2464 GCA_035701705.1 Rhodanobacteraceae bacterium | reverse complement strand
CTTCCCCCTGCGGAACGACACGCTCGTCTTCCCTCTTCGCAACGAAGCGCTTGTCTTCCCCGTGCACAACGAAGCGCTTGTCTTCCCCGTGCACAACGAAGCGCTTGGCTTCCCCATGCATAACGAAGCGCTTGGCTTCCCCGTGCGCAACAAAGCGCTTGTCTTCCCCGTGCACAACGAAGCGCTTGTCTTCCCCGTGCGCAACGAAGCGCTTGTCTTCCCCCTTCGGAACGAAGGGGGATTGAGGGGGATGCGCTGTTCCAGCGTGCTCACAAGTCGAACTTGATCCCCTGCGCCAACGGCAACGCGTCCGACCAGTTGATGGTGTTGGTCTGCCGGCGCATGTAGGCCTTCCATGCGTCCGAGCCGGATTCGCGGCCGCCGCCGGTTTCCTTCTCGCCGCCGAACGCACCGCCGATCTCGGCGCCCGACGTGCCGATGTTGACGTTGGCGATGCCGCAATCCGAGCCCATCGCCGACAGGTATTGCTCGGCGACTTTCAGGTTCTGCGTGAAGATCGAGGACGACAGGCCCTGCGGCACGTCGTTCTGCATGGCGATGGCATCATCAAGAGTCTTGAACGGCATCACGTACAGGATCGGTGCAAAGGTTTCGGTCTGCACGATTTCATCGGCGTTCTTGACGCCGCTGATGATGGTGGGCTCGACGAAATTGCCCGGGCGTTGCAGTACCGAACCGCCGCTGACGACGCGCGCGCCGCTGGATTTCGCGGTGCGCACCGCGTTGGCGAACTGCTCGACCGCGGCGTGGCTGTTGAGCGGGCCCATCAGGGTATTTGGATCGGTCGGATCGCCGATTTTCTTCTCGACCTGCTGGTAGGCATGCTTGAGCTTGCCCAGCACGTCGTCGCAGATGGATTCGTGCACGAACAGGCGGCGCGTGGTGGTGCAGCGCTGGCCGGCGGTGCCGACCGCGCCGAACACGATCGCCGGAATCGCCAGCGACAGGTCGGCCGAGCGGTCGAGGATGATCGCGTTGTTGCCGCCCAGTTCCAGCAAGGATCGGCCCATGCGCGCGGCAACGCGTTCGCCGACCATGCGGCCGACCCTGGTCGAGCCGGTGAAGCTGATCAGCGGGATGCGCTTGTCGTCGACGAACTTCTGCGCGAGTTCGCTGCCGGCATCGTTGAACAGGTAGAAGATTTCCGGGAAGCCGGCGGCCTTCAGCGCCGCGTTGCAGATGCGCACGCTGGCGATGGCCGAGAGCGGCGTCTTCGGCGACGGCTTCCAGATGCAGACGTTGCCGGCGACCGCGGCGATGAAGGCATTCCAGCTCCACACCGCCACCGGGAAGTTGAAGGCGCTGATGATGCCGATGAGGCCGAGCGGATGCCACTGTTCGTACATGCGGTGGCCGGGGCGCTCGGAATGCATCGACAGGCCGTACAGCATGCGCGACTGGCCGACCGCGAAGTCGGCGATGTCGATCATTTCCTGCACTTCGCCGTCGCCCTCCGGCTTGATCTTGCCCATCTCCAGCGCGACCAGTGAGCCCAGCGCATCCTTGTGCTCGCGCAGTGCGCGCGCGCACAGGCGGATCGCTTCACCGCGGCGTGGTGCGGGGACGGTGCGCCACTCGGCGAAGGCCTTTTGCGCGTGCCCGACCAGGGTTTCGTAATCGGCGGCGCTGGTGGCGTAGACCTTGCCCAGCACCTCGTTGGTGGCGGGGTTCAGTGGTTCCAGCACGCCGGCATCGGTGGTCTTGGACCACTCGCCGTTGCCGAGGCAGGTGCCGGAATTGACGTCGGCGAGGCCGAGCGCGGAAAGGATGGCATTGGACATGGAGACTCCTGGAAGCATCGCGCGGGCTGCGCGCTTGGGACAGCCGCACATTGTAGCAGCCGGACGCATGCCCGGTCTGGCGAAGCCGGGTTGTACCCGCGCCGGACAGAACGCTTCAGCGACCCGGTCAACCATCTGCGCAGTTGCCGCGTTGTTGCGAGCATGAACACCACAACGAAAACCAGTACATGGATACTGCTGGCGGCCTTGGCGGTCGCCAGCGTGGCGCATGCGCAATCGGCGTGGCCATCGCGGCGCGGCCATGTGCACGGGTTGATGCAGGCCACCGAGGGGCGGCAACTGGATCCATCCGCGCTGCCGGCCGGTACCCGGGTGATCCACGACGTCCGCTATGGCGACGACCAGCTCGAAACCTTCGATGTCTACGCGCCGGCAAAAGCCGAGCGCGCGCCGGTGATCTTCATGGTGCACGGCGGCGGCTGGCGGCGCGGCGACAAGGCTGCGCGCGGCGTGGTGCAGAACAAGGTTTCACATTGGCTGCCGAAAGGGTTCATCGTGGTGTCAGTCGACTACCCGATGTTGCCCGACGCAAAGCCGTTGCAGCAGGCCCAGTATGTCGGCAAGGCGCTGGCTGTCGCGCAACATGACGCAGCACAGTGGGGCGGTGATGCCACGAAGTTCGTGCTGATGGGCCATTCCGC
>DASSRT010000068.1:0-7463 GCA_035701705.1 Rhodanobacteraceae bacterium | reverse complement strand
CCGCCTTCGCCGTTGCCGACCTGCTTGTCGTCGATCGCGCGGATCGGGGTGACTTCGGCGGCGGTGCCGCACATGAAGATTTCGTCGGCGAGGTACAGGTATTCGCGCGGCAGGTCGCGTTCGACCACGGCGATGCCGTTGTCGCGCGCCAGCGTGATGATGGAATCGCGGGTGATGCCGTTGAGGATCGCGGCGCTGGCCGGCGAGGTATGCAGCACGCCATCCATCACCAGGAACACGTTCTCGCCGGCGCCTTCGCTCAGCAGGCCGGTCGATGACAGTGCGATGCCTTCGCCGTAGCCGCGCTTGCGCGCTTCGCGCGCGATCAGCTGGCCGGAAAGGTAATTGCCGGCGGCCTTGGCGCCGGCCGGAATGGTGTTCGGCGCGAAGCGCTGCCAGCTCGACACGCAGGCGGTGATGCCCTGCTTCAGCGCTTCCGGGCCAAGGTACGGACCCATCGGCCAGCCCGCGATCGTCATGCTGACCGGGGTGTCGGCCGAGATGCCGAAGCCACCGAGGCCACGGAAGGCGCAGGGCCGCAGGTAGGCCTGGTCGAAGCCGTTCTTCTTCAGGATTTCATGGCAGGCCGCGCTGGTTTCCTCGATCGGGAACGGCAGCGACATGTCGTAGATGCGCGCCGAGTTGTACAGGCGCTTCATGTGGTCCTTCAGACGGAAGATCGCGCCGCCCTTCGGCGTTTTGTAGCAACGGATGCCTTCGAACACCGCCGAACCGTATTGCAGGCTGTGCGACATCACGTGCACCGTGGCGTCCTTCCATGGCACGATCGCGCCGTTGTGCCAGACCCATTCGGGGTATTTCTGTTCGGCCATGTCGAGGCTCCGCTGAAAGCGTCAATGATAGCGTGTCGGAGCGCGGATGCTGCCGGTCAGCCGTCAAGGTAACCATTCGTCGGATCGGAGCGGCTGTTGTGAATAGTCAGGACAGGGAAGTCCGTTCTGGTGCTGCCGAAGCCGCGAAGATTGGGTTGTGCGCTTCGTTCGGGACGCCGCGATCATGGATGATCGCAAAAATTATGCTCGCGGATGATGCTCCGCGTGCAGCCGTTTCAAACCCTCGCGCGCAACCAGGGTGTAGATCTGCGTGGTCGACAGGTTTGAATGGCCGAGCAGCATCTGCAGCGCGCGCAGGTCGGCGCCGTGGTTGAGCAGGTGGGTGGCGAACGAATGCCGCAGCACGTGCGGCGAAATGCGCTTGGCGGCGATGCCGGCCGCGAGCGCATGCTTCTTCACCAGCGTCCACGCCATCTGGCGGGTCATGCCGGCGGCGCGATTGCTGAGGAACAATGCCGGGGTTTCGCGGCCCTTGGCCAGCGCCGGCCGTGCTTCGCGCAGGTAGCGACCCAGCCAGTCCATGCAGGTTTCGCCGATCGGCACCAGGCGTTCCTTGCCGCCCTTGCCGGTGACGCGCAGTACGCCCTGGCGCAGGTTGACGCCCGCCAGCGGCAGCGTCACCAGTTCGCTGACGCGCAGCCCGCAGGCATACATCAGTTCCAGCATCGCGCGATCGCGCAGGCCCAACGGGGTCGCAGCGTCGGGGGCATTCAGCAGGCCGTCGATTTCGCGTTCGGCCAGCGCCTTCGGCAAGGTGCGCGGCAGCTTCGGCGAATCCAGCAGCAGGGTGGGATCCTCGAAGCCGGCATCGTGGCGCACCTGCTCGGCGTAGAAGCGCCGCAGCGCGGTCAACTCGCGGGCGTTGGTGCGTGCGCCGATGCCGGACTTGGCGCGTGCGCCGAGATAGCGGAACAGGTCTTCGCGGCTGGCCGCCAGCAATCCGTGTGCGTGTTCGCCCAGCCACGCCGCGCACCGTTCGAGGTCGCCGCGATAGTCGGCCAGCGTGAGATCCGCCAAACCGTCGCGTGACCACGCGCCTTCGAGGAAGGCGTCGATGGCAGCGCGGTCGCGCGGGTCGATTCGGCAGTCGGATTCCGTCATCATGTGATGCTCGCGCGTGCCCTGGATGACCGCAAGTGGTTGCGATGCCCCAATCCCCGGTTGTCGATGCCGCCGCCACGCCGGCGCCGCTGTGGCGGCGCTTCGCCTGCATGCTCTATGACCTGCTGCCGCTGGTCGGCTTGTGGATGGTTGCCGCCGGGCTGTGGGTGCTGGCATTCCATCGCAGCTACGATCCCCAGCATCCAGACATGTTGCTGCATGGTTTGCTGGACGCGTGGTTGTTTCTCGTCACCGCGGCGTATTTCGTGGTGTCTTGGACGCGGGTCGGACAAACGATCGGCATGCGCGCATGGAAACTCAAGCTGGTGCGCCGCGAAGGCGGCCTGCCTGGCTGGCGCACGGCGGCGCTGCGCTTCGTGCTGGCGTCGCTGTCGCTGGCGTTGCTGGGTTGCGGTTTCTGGGTTGCGTGGTTCGATCCCGAGCGACGTACCTGGCACGACCGTGTGTGCGGGACACGGATGCTCAGGCTGCCGCCACGCCGCTAGGGAGGCTCTGATTTTGCTCGTCATCCCGGAATCGCGAAGCGATATCCGGGACCCAGCGACGGTTCTTTTCAATACGTTGCATGAACGTCACTGGGTCCCGGCGTTCGCCGGGATGACGAGCAAGGGGGTTGACCAGACCTTCCCTTGACGTAGTCGCCGGGCGCGGCGGCCTCAGCGGCGCTTGCGGTGGGGTTCTGCGTTCACCGTGATGAAGCGCGGTTCGTCGAGATCGAGTTGCAGCGCGGTCAGCGTTCCACCCCACACGCAGCCGGTGTCGATGGCGTAGATGCCGAGTCCGGCAAAGCGACCCAGCGCAGACCAGTGGCCGCATACGATGCGGGTGTCGCGCGACTTCAGGCCCGGCACCTCGAACCACGGATACAAGCCCGCGCGCTGGCTGCCCGGCGCGCCCTTGGCATCGAAGTCGATGCGGCCATGCGCATCGCAGTAGCGCATGCGCGTGAAGAAGTTGATGGCCGCACGCAGGCGATCATGGCCGTGCAGCTTTTCCGACCAGCGTGCCGGGCGGTTGCCGAACATGCGCTGCAGCAAGGCGTGGTGGCCCGGCCCCTGCAAGGTTTTTTCCACTTCGCGGGCGATGTGCAGGGCGCGCTTCAGCGTCCACGCCGGCGCCAGCCCCGCGTGCACCAGGGTGAAGTTCAGCGCCGGGTCGTGGTGCAGCAGCGATTGGCCGCGCAGCCAGGTGAGCAGCTCATTGCTGTCCGCGGCTTCCAGCACCCGCAACAAATCGGGATTGGTGCGCGCGCGTGCTTCCGGTTCGCGCTCGGCGACCGCGAGCAGGCTCAAGTCGTGGTTGCCGAGCGTCACGATGGAGCTTGCGGCGAGTCCACGCACCAGTCGCAGCACTTCCAGGGATTCGCCGCCGCGGTTGACGAGGTCGCCGCAAAACCACAGGCGATCCGCCGCCGGATCGAAGCGCAGCTTCTCCAGCAGGCGTTGCAGTTCGGGGTAGCAACCCTGCACATCACCAATCGCATAGACGGACACGAGCCGGGTCCGCAGGGATCAGTGCAGGGTGCGTGGCACCGACAGCACGAATTCGGGAATCGGGGCCTCGAAGTCGGTGCCGTCGTCGGCGTGGAACAGGTAGGTGCCGCGCATGGTGCCCACCTGGGTTTCCAGCACTGCGCCGGAGGTGTAGTTGTAGCTTTCGCCGGGCTGCAGGCGCGGCTGTTCGCCGACCACGCCTTCGCCGCGAACTTCCTCGACCTTGCCGTTGGCGTCGGTGATGACCCAGTGCCGTGATTGCAGTCGCACCGGCAGCGCGCCGAGGTTGCGCAGCGAGACCGTGTACGCGAAAACGTAATGGCCGGCCTCGGGCTTGGACTGGTCCGGCACGAAGCGCGCGTCCACCTCGACCTCGACCGCGTACGGTTCGGGTTCGCGCGGCTGGCGCGGTTTGTCGGCGGTGGTCGTGCGCGCTGTCATTGGCCCGCATTGTCGAGGAGTTCCGGGCCGGCCTGCAAGCCGTCCCGATCCAGCTTGTGCGCCAGCGCAACATAGCCTTGCGGCGGCACGGTTTCCGCGCGTGCGCGCGGGTCGATGCCGGCGGCGCCGATGGCGTCACTGTCCAGCAACCCGTGCAGGGAATTGGCAAGCGTCTTGCGTCGCTGGCCAAAGGCCGCGCGTACCAGCGTGGCGATCGCCTGCGTATGAACCGGATCGGGGCGTTGCGATGCAGGCAACGGTGTCAGGCGCACCACCGCTGAATCCACTTTCGGCGGTGGCCGGAAGGCACCGGGCGCAACGCGCAGCAAGGGCTCAACCTTGCAGGCCAGTTGCAGCATCACCGAGAGGCGTCCGTACACCTTGTTGCCCGGTGCGGCAGCCATGCGGTCCACCACTTCCTTCTGCAGCATGAAGTGCATGTCGGTGATGGCGCCGGCGTGCGCGAGGCAGTGGAACAGGATCGGGCTGGAAACGTAGTAGGGCAGGTTGCCGGCAAGGCGCAGCTTGTCGCCGTCGGCCAGTGCCGTGAGATCGACGTCGAGGATGTCGGCGTGGATCACTTCCAGCTCGCCGATGCCGGCGGCGCTGGCGCGCAACGGCGCGATCAGGTCGGTGTCCAGCTCGATCGCCGCCATGCGTCCGGCGGCACGCAGCAGCGGCAAGGTCAGCGCGCCCTCGCCGGGTCCGATCTCGACGATGCGGTCATCCGGCTGGGGTGCGATCGCAGCGACGATGCGTTCGATCACCGCGCGTTCGTGCAGGAAATGCTGGCCGTAATGTTTTTTGGGACGTGCCATGGTTGGAGAAGCGGGGGTCAGAGTCTGAGGTTTCCCCACAAAGCCTTTCGCCGGCCCAAGCAGTTGCCACGATACGAACGGGCATCGCAGCAATGGTGGGAGCGGCGGCAGCCGCGATACACACTTGCCATAACCCGCCATTTCGCAACGTGGGTCGCGCCTTCCGGCGCTCCTGCAGTGGTCATCGCGTCTTTCGGGCGCGGGCAGGTGCCTTGGTTGATTCGTGGGGAAATCTCAAAGTCTGACCTCGGTTTTCGATGCGCCTATTCGCGCCGCGTGGCAAGTATGCGCGCCATTTCCGCGGCGGCGAGCATGCTGGACGGATCGGCCTTGCCGGTGCCGGCGAGGTCCAAGGCGGTGCCGTGGTCGACCGAGGTGCGGATGAAGGGCAGGCCGAGGGTGATGTTGACGGTGCGGTCGAAGGCTTCGGATTTCAGTACCGGCAGTGCCTGGTCGTGGTACATCGCCAGCACTGCGTCATATTGCGCGCGCATGCCCGGCACGAACGCGGTGTCGGCCGGCAAGGGACCGAGCAGTTGCATTCCTTCCGCGCGCAGTGCGTCCAGTGCCGGGATGATGGTGTCGATTTCTTCGCGGCCCAGATGGCCACCTTCGCCGGCGTGCGGGTTCAGCCCGAGCACCGCGATGCGCGGTGCCGCGATGCCGAACTTCGCGCCGAGTTCGGCGTGCACGATGCGCAAGCTGCGCGCCAGCGACTCACCGGTGACTGCAGCCGGCACGTCGCGCAGCGGCAGGTGCGTGGTGGCGAGCGCGACCCGCAGTTGCGGCGACGCCAGCATCATCACCACGTCGCAGCCGGCGCGTTCGGCAAACAGCTCGGTGTGGCCGGTGAAATGTTCGCCGGCGTCGTTGATGACGGACTTTTGCACCGGTGCCGTCACCACCGCATCGAATTCGCCGGCCATGCAGCCATCGGCGGCGCGCGCGAGCATCTGCAATACATGGAAGGCGTTGCGTGGGTCGGGCGCGCCCGGTGTCACGTCCGCGCGCAGCGGCACGTCCAGCACGCGCAAGGTGCCTGCCGCGCGCAGGTAGCGACGCTGGCCATCCCACGCTTCGATTTTCAGCGGGGTGCCGCAATTCCGTGCGACCGCTTCCAGCAGGCGCGCATTGCCAATGGCCACGAGGTCGGCGGCGAGTGGCGTCGCTGCCAGGCGCACGACCAGTTCCGGACCGATGCCGGCGGGTTCGCCCGCGGTAACAGCGAGGACGGGAAGCGGCTGGGGCCGGTGCGAGCCGACCGCAGTCGGCTCGCGGTTCACGGCGAACCTTGCGCCGGCGCGTCGTCGGCCAGTTCGGGAACCCGGATGCTGATGTAGGCCGAGGATTCAAGGTCGCGCACGAACTGCTCGTACGCCTGCTGGCCCTTGCGCATCGCGATGGCCTGGCGGGCCTGTTCGCGCTCGATGTCCCTGGTCTTGTCGGCCTGGCGCGAGCCGAGGAACTGGATGATGTGCCACGAGCCGTCCGGTGTCTGGAACGGCTGGCTCACCTGGCCCGGCTGCATGGTCGTGACCAGCTTGCCGATGGTGGAACCCCAGTCGTTCTGGGAAAACCAGCCCATGTCGCCGCCGCCATTCGCCGTGGTCGGATCGTCGGAGTTCTTCTTCGCCAGCTCGGCAAAGTCGGCGTGGTCGTTGACGACTTCGTTGTAGAGCTTTTCGATCCTGGCGCGCGCGGCTTGCGCATCCAGCGTCGCGCTGGGCGCGATCATCAGATGGCGGGCGTGGTATTCGGTGACGATCTGCTTGGTGTCGGGTGTGCGCCGGCCTTCCAGCTTGAGGATGGTGAATCCCGACGCATCGCGCAGCGGCTGGGTGACTGCGCCGGGCTGCAGGGCGTTGGTGATCTGCTGGACGGGCGGCGGCAATTCGTCCACGCGCCGCCAACCAAGGTCGCCGCCATCCAGCGCTTCGGGCGCGCTGGATTCACTGACCGCGAGCGCGGCGAAGCTCTTGCCGGCCTTGAGTTCCGCCTCGATCTTGTCGGCCTTGGCTTGCGCCGCGGCGATCTGGGCAGCGTTCGCGCCTTCCGGCAGGCCGATCAGGATGCGCGACAGGTGCACCTCGCCCTGCTTGAAGGCCGGGCTGGCGATCAGGTTGTCGATTTCGGCGCCGGATACCTGCGCGGCTTGCTGCATCACCTGCTGCTGTTGTTCGCGCACCAGCAACTGGTCCTGGACCTGCTGGCGGAATGACGCGTAGTCGACGCCCTGTTGCTGCATGGCGGCCTGCATCTGCGGCACCGACATCTTGTTCTGCTTGGCGACGTTGGCAACCGCGGCGTCGAGCTGCTCGCTCGAAATGCGCAGGCCATTGCTGTGCGCCGTCTGCACCAGCAGCTGGTTCAGGATCAGCCGTTGCAGCACCTGCTTGGCCAGCACGTCGGTGGGCGGCAGCTTGCCGCCGGAAGCGGTGATCTGGTGCGCCACCGTGCCCATGGTTTCGTTGAGCTGGCTTTGCAGGACCACGCCGTCGTTCACCACCGCGACGATCCGGTCGAGCGGTTGCACACTGCCGTTGTTGGCGGCTGCCGGTGATGCCAGCAGCGAGGGTTGCGGCGTGCTGGTGGGCGGTGCGTCGGGACTCAGCAACTGCGCGAACGCAGGCAACGTGAACGCCGTGGCGGCGAGCATCACGGTCAGGCGGGCGAGGCGGATTCGATTCATGGCGGTCATGGATGGAGTTGCGAGTGGGGGCGGAACGCGCGGTTGC
>DASSRT010000067.1:0-4830 GCA_035701705.1 Rhodanobacteraceae bacterium | reverse complement strand
CTTACCCTCTTCCGCAGGAAGGGGGTCGCGCCGCAGGCGCGGGGGGATGCACTTGCGCACGCCGGAAGCCATCCCCCTCGATCCCCCTTCGTCCCG
This sequence comes from Rhodanobacteraceae bacterium, assembly GCA_035701705.1. Taxonomy (GTDB): domain Bacteria; phylum Pseudomonadota; class Gammaproteobacteria; order Xanthomonadales; family Rhodanobacteraceae; genus 66-474. Next base: position 4,734 of record DASSRT010000067.1, on the reverse strand, counting down.
AAGGGGGAAGGAATTGTGGGGTTCCCTTCGTTCCGAAGGGGGAAGGCGACGAGAACACTTACGTTCCGGAGGGAGAGGGGAAAGGCTGTCACATCTTCCCCGCTTCCAGTGGCCGCTGTCGGTGCATCACCGCCCACTCGACGTGCTCGGCCAGCGACACTTCACCCAGCGCGCGCAGGATCTCGCGTTGCTGGTGGGTGTCGACCGCCGCGTCGAGTTCCTTGCGGGCGTTGCCGAACACGCGCTGCATGAAGTGGTACTGGCGGATCAGTTCGCGATCCGCCTTGCGGAATGAATAGGCCTCGCGCACCGCGGCGAAGATCGAGAACACCGCCATCACCAAGATCAGCTCGTTCTTGCCATCGCTGCTGAGCCAGGGTCCGAGCACGGCCAGCAGCACGCTGATGCAGACGCCGGCCAGCAAGCAGGTCGCGCCGATGGTTTCGTTGAGGCGGTGCGCGCGTTCGCGTTGGCCGGTGCGCACGCGGTAGTAACCCAGCTCGCCGTGGGCATCGTCGCCGACCCAATCGTCGATGACGGCGCGCACCGTCGCCGCGTCGGGCGCGCTGGGCGAAGGATCGTCGGCCAGCCCGGCGCAGCGCATGGCGTTGCGCACCCAGCCCAGCTCGATGTCCTGCTTCTGGGTCATGCTGTCCTGCGCAAAGCCGGTGCTGCCGGTCACCGAAATGCCGGCGCAGCGCCAGTAGCACTGCACCCGCAGGCCTTCGGCGAGCGCGCGGTAGTCGAGGTATTTGCGGTGCCACTCGCGGCGCTTGGCGATCGCGTTGACCACCGCGCCTGTCGCGAACAGCAGCAGGAACAGGAACAGCATGTCATCCCGTTGCGACAGGTTGTCGTAAACCGTGAAGGCGACACCCATCACGAACGCGATCACGTAGATCACCCGCATCGCCAACAACACGCGGCGCTGGAAATGCATCGCCAGCCAGTCCGCTGCCCGGTACAACACCGCCGGCGACGATGGCGGCCGCAGTGTTTCGGCGCCGAGGGCGGCCGGAGCATCGTCGACATCGAAGCCGCGCGCAGCGATGGCATCGCGGTAACTGGCGACGTCGACGTTGAAGGCATCGGCGTGCGCGAACACTGCACGGAAGCTTCGCGGCATCGGCGCATCGGGCAGTGATTCCATGTCCGGGCTGCGCCAGATGGTTTGCCCGGGCAGCAACGGTGCAGCGGGCGCACCGCCGGCCGCATTGCGCGAACAGACGATGTGGCACAGCAAACGTTCATCGCCGCCGCCATACAGATTGGGCTGGCGGCTGCGTCGCCGCTCGGTGCCACCCGGCGGCGTGCCGGTGAGGAAGTAGTCGACGATTTGCGCGGTACCGCCTTCGTGATCGGAAGGCTTGCCATCCCAGATCGCCAACAGCAAGTGGCAATGCCGCGCAACGAACATGCCGGCTTCGGCGTACTGGCGGTTGCGCGCAGGTCCGTGGCGCGCGATTGCGGCATCGGTGTTGCCGGCCACCAGCGGCAGCTCGAATACCTGTGCCTGTGCGCACAGCGCGACGAACTGCCGGCGTGACACGGGATCGGCAAAATCCTCGGCGTAGCGCTCGCGTGCAAACGGCAGCGGTGCGACCAGCGCGGCGCCGAGTTGCAGGCCTTCCTCGGCGACCAGCTGGTCGCCGCCGGCGGCCAGCGGCGACAGCACGACGAGTGGCGCGTGCGGAAAGTCTCGCTTGAGTTGCGCGAACAGTTCCCGCACCCGTGCGCGCAGCGCGGCGATTTCGCCCGCGGCGAGGTTGCGGTGGCTGGTGATGCCGACGACCAGCGGCAGCGCGGCGACGGTGGCTTGTGGCGCGTGGTCGGAACTGGGCATGGCTTGCCGCCGCGGGAAAGCCACATTGTGCGCCCGCGGCGACCGGGGCGCGAGCCGAACGGCCGCACCCCGGTGTCGCGGTTACTTGGGAACTATCCTTGGATCAGTCCGGCGCGCTTGCGTCGTCGGTGCCGACGTGGTCGGACTGGGTACAGGCGTGGGCTTGCCCTTTCGCGGGGTGTCCTTCTTGGCGGGTTGCTTGGTCGAGGTAGCCATGGTGCCTCCTTCAGGCGGCATGGATGGGGTTCATTGCGGTCAACGGGATGCCGGTGCTCCTTGAGGGTGCTGCTCCGATTGCCGCTGCGTGTTGGCGGGCGCAGCGACGGTTGAATCGACGAGGGTCGACAGGCTTGCCTCGATCTGCGGATTGCGCGGATAGGTGATGCCGGCGCGTTGCAACACGGCGAGCAACGCGCCGTCGCGGTAGCCGGTCTGCCAGAGCTGCCTGGCGAGCGCGCGTGCTGCCGGTTGGTCGTCGGTTTCGAGTAACGCTTCGAGCTTCAGCGCCAGCACCCGCGGATCACCCGCAGCATTCTGTTGCGCCTCGATCAGTGCCAGTGCGGTGCCAGCCTGATCGCGCGCCGAGCTGGTGGCGGGCGCGGCGGCGGCGATCTGCAGTTGCGCCGTCAGCGTCAGCAGCAGCAGATCGCGATCCCCGGGTCTGGCGTCGAGCAAGGGTTGCAGCTGGGCGGCGACAGCTTGCGCGTGCTGCAGCGCCGCGCGGGCACGGCCGGCCGTGTATGCCTGTGCGGCGTGTTCGAGATTGGCGGCGGCAGCGAATGTGCGCCACTCGGTATTGGCAGGATCCTGATGCGTGAGCGCCGTCAGTATCTGGACGGCGCGGTCGTTGAGCGTGCGCGCCGCTGCCGCGTCTCCGCCGAGGCGTTTGAGCCGCGCGAGCTGCGTCGAGTACAGCGCGAGATCCAGCCGGAACTCGGTGTTCGCGGGCTCGAACTTCACCAGTTCGCCGGCGGTTCCGACGGCATCCGTGAGTTGTTCGATGGCCGGCCCGGCGGCGCCAGCCAACGCCAACGTGCGCCCCAGTATCGCGCGGGCTTCCAGCATGGACTGGCGCTGCAGGTTGTCGTTGCGGTCGGCGTTCGCAAGGCGTGTCGCGATGACGCTGCAGGCATGATATTCCGCGATGGCGCCCAGCAGGTCGCCGCGCTGCAGCGCGAGCCGGCCGAGGTCGTTGTGGGCGCTGCCGAGATCGGCCAGATAGTCGCCCTCATCCGGTTCGGACGCGACCACGCGCGTCGCCAGCTGCAGCCGCTCGCGGTAGTACGCCGCTGCAGCTTCCGCGTCACCGCGCGCTTCCAGCACATGCCCGAGGTTGTTGTCGAGCAACGCCAGCTGCCCCAGCACGGACGCCGGGGCGTGCGGCTGCGCAGCCAGCTTCTGCAGCGCCGGACGCGTCTGCTCGAACGCCAGCTGGGCTTCGGACAGCCGACTTTGCTTCCAGTGCATCATGCCGATGAACGCCAGCGTGCGCGATGCAGCAACTTGCCGTTCCGCGTCATCCGGAACCGCATCGGCGAGTTTCAGCGTGATGTGGGACGAGGCGCGAAACGCCTCGAGTGCGCCGGCGAGGCTTCCGGCGTTCATGCGCACGATGCCGATTTGTTCCAGCGCCTTCGCGCGTTGCGCGAGCGCCGTCGCGCCAAGGTCGCTGGACGGCAACGACTCGAAATAGCGCATGGCTTCATCGTTGACGTGCTGCATGATGTCCAGCCGCTGCATCGAATCGAGCTGGTCGTACAGATCGCCCAACATGAAACCGACGAGGTTCTCGGCTTGCTTCTGGCGGCGTTCGGCGGTCTGCTTCGCGGCAACCGCTTGTTGCTGCGCGGCGACCGCCTGTTGGCGCGCGGCGATCGCGGCCTCACGGGATATCAGCGCGGACACAGCAAGCAGGCTGGTGATCGCCATGGCCACCAGGGCAGCGCCGGTGACGACCGCCATGCGCTGCAGCCGCCGGTGCTGCTCGCGCTGCTTCAGGGCGTCAAAGCCGATGCCAAGGATCCCCGCGACCAGCTTCAGCTTGGCGTCGGTCTTGCGGTCATGGCCGTCGCGCACGTCGGCGGCGATCGGCTCGGTGGGTTCGGCGGACGGCTGACCGGTCGCATCCAGCTTGAACCTGAGCGCCGGACAAAAGCATTCCGCACCGGCGTCCGTCGGCGCATCCGTGGCATTGGGTTCGCCGTCTACGATCAGGCACAGGATGCGCTGGCCGCGTCCGCTGCGCTTGAAGGCGAGGACTTCGGCGTTGACCCAGCGCGAAACCGCGGCATCGGGTGAGCAGATCACGATCAGGCATTCCGATCGCGCGAGCGCGGCCTCGATCTCGCAGCTTAGGTCGTTCGCGCTCGCCAGCTCCGCACGATCGCGAAAGATCGGGCCGAGTCGGCGCGGGATTTCTCCGTGCGGCGTGTGTTGGCCCACCAGCCGCGCGGGTGCACGCCAGGTTTCCAGCACCTTGTGCAGCCAGTCAGCCCACGCCTTGTCGCGGTGGCTGTAGCTGATGAAGGCGCGATAGGTGAATCGGGGAACGGACGGCTCGGACATGGCGGCACCACGTCATCGCGACGAACCGTCCCTGGCAGGACTTCGCACTCGGCTTGCCGTTCCGGCAGGCCTCGGGTGGGCCTTGTGGGCCCCGGCAACAATCCTAGCAAAATGTGACGCGCATCACGGTTTGCCAACGTTCGGGAGCATTACGCCAAGCGCGAAGCAGCCAGGCAGGCCCGCGTTTACACCCGCACTTGCCGAGGGCACGCGAAGCAAGGCGCCGGGTGCGACACCTCCTGCCTTTCGATTGACAAGCGCTCCGCTGGCGCGCTGGCCTTACTGGGTGTGGATCCTGGGTTTGCCGTCTGAAGCCAGAATCGTCG
>DASSRT010000066.1:0-14229 GCA_035701705.1 Rhodanobacteraceae bacterium | reverse complement strand
GCGCGCTCGTCGGCGCCGCGCGTGTCCGGCTCGCCGGCCACCGGCGCCTGCCCGGCGACTTCGCCCGACAACTGCCTGGCCTTGTTGCGGGCAAGCAGGGCCGCCACCTGCAGGGCGATGGCCCAGATCGCAATGATGATGACGATCACCACCAGACGCGGGATCGCGTTGTACAGCGGCTGGCTGTCGCCGATGCCGAGGTAGGGGCCGCCGAACCACACCAGCAGCGACAGCAGGATCACGCCGACCAAGGCCCAGAACCAGCCGGATTTCATGAAGCCAAGCAATTTACCCATGGCTTCAGCCCTCCGGAATGTAGATCAGGTCGACGCGCCGGTTGCGCGCGCGATTGGCGGGAAGATCGGGCGGCGTCGCGATCGGTTGCGAGGCGCCGGCGCCGGAGGATTCGAGCCGGCCGGGGTCGTCCAGGCCTTGTGCGAGGATCTGCTGCACCGCCTGCGCGCGCGCGGCCGAGAGCGCGAAGTTGTCCTTGAACTTCAGCGAGTGGATCGGCTGGTCGTCGGTGTTGCCGACCACGATCACGCGGCCCGGAACCTGGTTCAGCGCGGCGGTGATGGCGTGCAGCACCGGCACCACCTTGTCGCTCACGTCGACGCCGCCGGAATCGAACATGCCGGTGGCCGACAAGCGCACCAGCTCGCGGCCGTTGTCCTGCTCGATGATCTCCAGCTTGCCGGCCGCGGCTTCCGGCGCCAGCAATTCGCGCAGGGTCTTGTGCACCGGCGGCGGCGGACGCGTGGCGTGGTCGGGCAGCACCACGTTCTCGAGTCCGACTTGCGCGGTCAGCGCGCTGATCGGCGCCGAGGCCGAATTCAGGCGCGAGAACAGGAACAGGAACACGCCGAGCAGCAAGCAGGCAGCAGCGGCGGCGATCACCCAGAACGGCACGTAGCGGATCACCGGATTGCGGCGGTCCTCGATGCCGCGCCAGTGCGGCGACAGCTGCGCCGCCGGTGCCGCGCGCTGGGCGCGCACGCGGCGGTACAGGTCTTCCTGGATGTCGGCCAGCTTGGCGCGCCCGCCGGCCTCGATCTGGTAACGCCCGGCAAAGCCGAGCACCAGGCCGAAATACATCAACTCGATCAGGTCGATGTGGCGCGGCACGTCGCCGATCAGGCGATCGAGGATCTGGAAGAATTTCGCGCCACCGTAGGTTTCGCCGTGGAAGGTCACCAGCAAGGTCTTCTGCGACCAGCCGCTCTGCTCGCCCCACGGCGCATTCAACACCGCTTCGTCGAGCATCGCGCACAGCACGTAGCGCGCGGCGGTGACGGTCTGCGCGGGGATGTTCGCGGCCTGCGTGCGGGCCTCGAAGCGCCGGATCTGCGCGACGGTCTGTTCGCGCAGGCGGGCAATGTCCGGAGGATTGGCGCTGTGCCGCAGCTCGACGCCCAGCAACAACAGCGGCGTGGCCGCACGCACCAGCGGATTGTTGCCGCCGGCCAGCAGCGCGTTGACGTCGGCGGGCGCGGCTGCCGAGGGTGGCGGCGCAGCCGGTCGGCTGGGCGAAGGCGCGGGCGCCGATGGCGCTGGCGGCACACCGCGCGGACGCACCATCGTGCGATCGTCGTGGCCGTCGTCGAACGGACCGTTGGGGGTATTCATGTCAGCCTCCCCTGATTGCCCACAGCTGCAAAGCCAGGCCGGCAAACGAGTTGCCGAAATGGAACGCGATGCCGCCGGATGTCTTCAGCTCGCGCCACATCGCGGAATGCTTGTCGAACTCGAAATACAGATAGCCCGAGTTGTACGGAATCTGGCGCGGCGCCACCGGCATCGGCGCCACCGCAACGCCGGGCAATTGCAGGTTCACCAGGTCGCGGATCTTTTCGACCGGGCCGATCTTCGATTGCGTCGGCAACTGTCGCCGGAGTTCTTCCGAATTCAGGTCGGCCTTGGCCGCCAGCACGAAGGCCGCGGTATCGAGCAGGGTGCGATCGGGCACCACCGCCACCCACACGCCATAGCGACGCTCCTGGATCGGAATCGGGATCGCGGTTTGTTCCATCACCGCGCTCAGGCTGTTGCGCAGCGCGACGATCACCGGCTCGAAACTCTCGCGCAGCGCTTCGTGGCGATACGGCGGAAATGGGGTCGGGCGCTTGCCGGTTGCCGTGAACGTGGCCAGCTCACCGGCCATCGCCACCAGTTCGCGATACAACATTTCCGGATGCACCAGTGGTGCCGCCGACAGATGCGCGATCAACGGCTGCCAGCGGTTGACGACCTGCAGCAACAGGAAGTCCGCGATCTCGGCCGCGCCACCGCGGTCGGTCAGCGCGACGCGGCTGGCGAGTGCCTCGCCGCGCTGGTGCAACAAGCCCAGCAGTTCGGTGAGGAAGGTGACGAGGCGCTCGGCCGCCTGACAACTCTGGGCCGTGGGAATGAAGGATTCGTCCAGCAGCACGCGGCGATCGGGACGGCACTCGACGATCCGCGCGACCGGGATGCGGGTCAGGCCTTCCATCGGCTGCGACTCCGGCAACAGCCGCGCGGCCATGCCGCCGACTTCCAGCGGCGTGGTGCCATCGACGCTGCCGGACGCATCGCGCACTTCGGTTTCGCGCACGCGGAAACGGAACAACTGGTCGGCCGGCGCTTCCGGGCGGCCGCTGTCGGGTTGCGTCGGCGAGCGCAGCGGCAAGGTCAGGAATACCGTCTGGTCGCGGCAGTCCGCGGGCACGTCCATCGGCAGCGGCAATGGATCATCGCCGGGCATGTCGAACGGCGTGCCGTCCGGAAATACGCCGCGCGCATGCTTGATGCCGAGCTTGCCTACACTGAGCAGATCGCCTTCCAGTTCCAGCTCATTGAAGCCCCACGCATACGCGGCCAGCCTGCCGGCGCGCAGCTCGACGTAGCGTTCGAGGTAGCGCTCCTGCTGCTGCAAGTGTTGCGGCCGCAGAAACAGCCCCTCGCTCCAGACCACTTTGTTGTTGCGTGCCATGCCTGCGCCTGATCGTCAGAGGTGAATCGAACCCGGCCATCACGCCGGGACGGTTTGCCACGTTGCTGCAGTCATCAGCCCGGCCGCGGCCGCTGCGCCTTGCGCGCGGACTTCAAGCGCGCCAGCTGTTCTTCGTAGGCACGCGCGAACTCGTCACCGAACAGCCGCCGGAAACAACCATCCGGATCGGACACCAGCGATTGGTAATGCTCGCGATAGCGCTCCCAGTGCTTGCCCTTGCCGCCGAATCCGTAACGACTGCCTTCGCCCTCGCGGTCGAAGTGTTCCGGATCGAAATGCCGCAGCACCGCGTCGAAGCCCGCGCGCACGCCAGCCAGCATCGCCATCTGGTGGCAACGGATGTCGTCGAACGCGTCGTCGAACGCGGCCGGGCCGGTGAGGAAGGCCGGATCCGGCGGCGCGAGGATCTTGCGGATCGCCTCGTCGGTGCCCAGCGCGAACTTCAAGGGATTGTTTTCGGAACGCTGGATCACCGTGACCGGCAGGCGGAAGGTGTTCTTGATTTCCGCGCGCGCGCGCAATACGTCCATCACGCCGTCGACGACGATGTGCAGGATCGCATCCAGCTCGGGTGCTGGCCGTGGCGGCCCACCGGCGGCGGGAGGCACCGGCGCTGCGGGTTGTGGCGCTGCGGGTTGCGGCGCTGGCGGTTGCACGGCGTGCACGGGCGGCGCGGGTGGCCAGATCGGCGGCGGTGCGGCGGGCTGCGCCGACGCAGCCGCGGGCGGTTCGGATGGCCAAATCGGTGGCGTTGCGGCCGGCGGCGCCGGAGCGGCAGCTGGCGGTTCGGATGGCCAGATCGGTGGCGGCGCTTCCGGCGCGGCGGGGCGCGGCGGCGGTTGCGCGGGCGCACGCGGCGGCGCGGGCGCGGGCGCAGCGGGTTGCTCCGGCGCCAGCGGATCCCAATCGTCCGGCAAGGTGTTGGAGGCGCGCTGCACGTCGGTGGTCGGCGGCCGGAAGTGGTCGTCGAGGCCCGAAGAGTGGGTCCACGCCGGCGTCGGCGGTACAGCCGGCTCCGGCGTGAGCGGCGCGTCGAGGAAACTCAAGGGATCGAGGTTGCCACCGGCAGGCACCGGCGCGTCGGGAATCAGGCTGTCGCCGCCGCCGCGTGGCGCCGCAGGAATGAGGCTGTCCGCACCGCCACGCGGTGCAGAAGGGATCAAACTTTCCGCAGAAGCGCCGGGGCGCTGCGACGATCCGCTGCCCAGCGGTTCGCCCAGACCGAAATCCAGCAGGTCGTTGCCGGCTGCCGTTGGCGGCAAGGCGAACTCGGCCGGTGCATACGCGGGCGGCGCGGGCGGTTCCTCGGCGACCGGCGGCGGCGCTCCGCGGGGCGCACCATGCATGATGGTGGCATTGTCCTGCGCCAGGCTCACCGTGATGTCGAAGTTGTCGATGCGCAGCCGGTCACCATCCTTGAGCGGTGTCGGATCGCCCTTCATCAGCGGCGAACCATTCAAGAGCATGCCGTTGGTGCTGCGGTCCTCGATGAAGTAGAGGCCGTTGACGTAGCGCACCATCGCGTGCACGCGCGACACCCCGGCCGCAGCCAAGGGCCAATCGCAATCCTCGGCGCGACCGATGCTGCCGTCTTTCGCCGCGAAGGTCTTGCGGCTGCGCGCGCCCAGCAGCGCGGCCTGGTTGCCGGTCACGGACAGTGTGAGTACTTGTGGTTCTGGCGTGCTCATGCTGTCCTCGCAGCGCCTCCGTGGGCCGGTGGAGTGCCCAGCAGCTCGAATGCGCGCTGGATGAAGGCGGTGCGGCGCGCCGCGAACTGGGCTTCGTCGAGCGCTGCCAGCATGGTGACGGCCCCGGCCGCGACCATCGCCGTCATGTGCTCGGGCGGCGGCACCGGGGTTTCCTGTTTGGCCGGCGCAAGGCTGCCGCTGGCCATGCCGGCGCTGGCTGCGATCACGGCTCCCAGTGACTCGAAGCCGCCCGCGTTGGCAAACTCGAACGCGGCGCGGCGATTGTCCTCGCTGGGATCGCGCACCCACTTTTCCGCAAGCGCGGCACCGGCCTTGGCTTCCACCGGCAAATTCTGGTCGCGCGCGCACTGGCACACCCACGCCACGACATAGCGTTTGGGCAGCAAGCGGGCCAGCAGCTTCAACGCGTCCTGCTCCCTGCCGGCATCCAGCAAGGTCTGCACGGCCTCGCGCGGGGCCATGTTGTCGCGCAACATCGCGCCGGCCTCGTTGGCCAGTGCCATTTGCGCAGCTGCCTGTTTGATGTTGGACATTCGCGCGTCCTCAGGTCAGTTTGATCAAGGCACCGGTGATGCCGACTTGCGCACCGCCCACCACCTTGGCTGCCATACCCGCTTCGACCGATGCCGAAAGTGCCCCGACCATCTTCGCCGTGGTCATCGCTTCCAGTTCCACCTTCATGCCCTCGACCTTGACCCCCATCATGCCGACGGCTTCGATCTTCTGCATGCCGTTGATCTTGATGGTACTGCCCTTGATCTCGATTTCGCCGGACGCCTTCATGGTGATGCTGGACATCCCGCACACCAGCTGGATCTCGGTCCCGGCGTCGAGCTTGAATTTTTGCGTGATCGAGTGGGTGCTGTTGGCGCCTACCGTGAGCTTCTCTTCCTGATCGACCTTGTGCGTGCGGTTGTTCTGCACGGTGACGGTCTGGTCATTCTTCACCGTCAGCTTGTCGTCGTTGTCGACCGTGTGGGTGCGATTGTTCTTGATCTCGGCCGTCTGGTCGTTCTTGATGGTGATGATCTCGTCGTGGTCGATCGTCACCGTGTGGTCGTTCTCGACCTCTTCGTGCATGTCCTTTTGCGCGTGGATGAAGAAATCCTCGCTGCCGGCCTTGTCCTCGAAGCGCAGCTCGTTGAAATCCGCCGTGCCGCCCAGCAGGCTGCGGCTCTTCACGCCGCTCTGGGTCTTGTTGGCAGGCAGGTCGTACGGTGGCATGTTCACGCCGTTGTAGACGCTGCCCACGACCAGCGGGTAATCCGGATCACCCTCGATGAAACTGACCACCACTTCCTGGCCGACACGCGGCCAGTTCACGCTGCCCCATTGCTTGCCGGCCCACGCCGAAGACACCCGCGCATAGCACGAGCAATCCGCGTTCTCCTTGCCCGGCATGTTCCAGTGGAAGTTCACCTGGATGCGGCCGTACTTGTCGACCGCGATGTCCTCGTCGGTTTCGCTGCCGGTAACGACAGCGGTTTGCACGCCATAGATGAGCGGCTTGCGGGCCGTCTGCGGCGCGCGCCACGGCTGGCTGCTTTCCAGCGCCTCGAAAGTGCAGAAGAACACCAGGTCCTCGGATTCGCCAGTACCGGATGCATAGCCCGGACCGGACAGCTGCATCGAGGTGGCGGTCACCAGGTATTCGACATTGAACTCGCCGCGCGGATGGTCCTGCAGCTTGAACAGGCCGCCGATCTCGATGCTGCAGGCGTCGGTGTTGCCCACGTAACGCGAACGCGCCGCGCTCAGGGCTTCGGCACGCACCTGCGAATAGTGGGTGCCGACATTGGCCTCGCCATGCGGGCCCGGATAATCGAACACCTTGATGCCGCTGGCGCCATGCCCGTTGCTGTCGGAGTTCACCAGCAGCGAGGCCTTGGGCTTGAGCGGGTTGTAGTCGGTCAACTGCACCGACGAACCATCCACGCCGCGCAGCGAGGTCCACTCCGAGATCGTCGACTGCGCGCGCAGCACGCTGTCGACGCTGCGTTGGTAGGGAACCTGCGCAAAGCCGTCTGCGGTCGAATGCGATCCCACGCCATCGGCCAGCATCATCGTGTGCTTGCTGTTGTTGTGGGTGAAGTAGTAGTAGATGCCTTCCTGCTGCAACAGACGCTGGATGAAGCTCCAGCCGTCCTCGCGGTATTGCACGCAATATTCGCGCGCGGTGTAGCTGCCTCCCAGGTTGCCCAGGTCGACATCGGTGTAACCCGCTTCGGAGAGCACCGTCTTGACGATGTCGGTCGTTTTCTTGTCCTTGAAAATGCGGCAATCGACCATGCCGCCCAGCAGCCACGGCTTGGGCACCAGGCGCACCCGATACTTCGCGTACACCAGGCTCTGCACGTGCTCGACCGCGGTTTGTTCCGCCTCGCAGACCATGCCGTGGAAGTAGCGCTTGTAGCCTTCCTGGGTCTCCAGCTTGATCGCCATCGGCGTCTTCAGGAGGCCCGTCAGGTCGATGCCGGTGTTTTCGCTCTCGAACTCCACTTCATAGGTGAACAGTTGGCCCAGCCGCTCCTCCACCCACATGCGGGTGAACAGCAAGCCGTCGACGCTGGCCGATTCAATGGTGATTTGAGCGGTCATGGTTGTGCATCCTTCGTGTGATCGCTGCGCGACACGACAAGCTCCCCTGCAACATCGCCGCGTGCCGTTGCCAGTACCACCCAGCTTGCGACTGGCTGGCCGGCTTCCTTGCGCAGGCTGTCGGCAACAATGCGTACGTCGGTGAACCCGGTCTCCCGCAAGACCTGCTCGACGTAGTGGCGACTATGCTGGAAACGGCCGCTGAAAGACAGCGCAAAACCGTCGCCAGCGAGCGCTTCCAGCGAAACCGCCAGGCGGCCACCGGGGCGCAAACTTGCCTGCGCGGCGGCAAGCACCGGCGCCAGGTCGCCGAAATAGACCAGGGTGTCGGCAGACAACACCACGTCGAATGCGCGCGGATGGCCCTGCAGGTATGCGGTGAGTTCGGCTTCGATGAGTTCGTCGTAACCGCCGCGGCGGCGCGCCTGTTCCAGCATTCCGGCAGACAAGTCGACGCCCACCAGGCGCCGTGCATGCGGGCGCAGCAACGGCGCGCACAGGCCGGTGCCGCAACCCGCATCCAGGATGTCCCAATGCGTCGCCGGCGACGGCAGTTCCGCGGCCAGCGCGGCCGCAAGCACCTGCGGCGCATGGTAGTTGAGGCTCTCGACCAGTTGCCGGTCGAAACCCTCGGCGAAGCGGTCGAATTCCGCGCGCACATAGGCATCGTCCGCGCGCGCAGGCGGCGCTGCGCCGCCGCAGGCCGCCAGCATGTGGCGCGGGACCGGGTTGTCCGGATCACGGGCCAGCCAGTCGCGATACACCTGCCGAGCCTCCTCGTGGCGCTTGAGGGTGTACAAGCATACGCCCTCGCCCTCGAGCGCACGCAGCAGCGTGGCGTCGAGCGCGAAGGCCCGCTGGAAGCATTCGACGGCTTGTTCGATGTGCTCGACGCCTTGTGCGTGCTTGCGCAGGAACATGCCCATGAGGTAATGCGCGCGTGCATGATTCGGTGCAGATTCCAGCAAGCGTCCATACACCTCGAATGCCTGCGGAAGCCGGTCTTGCGCCTCCAGCACCATCCCGAGATTGCCCCACGCGTCGAGATTGCCGGGCGCGCATGCCAGCGCACGCCGGTAGCAGGCCTCGGCGTCGGCCAGGCGCCCGCATTCGTTGTGGATGTTGCCGAGATTGTTGTGCGCATCGGGGTGGTTCGGCGTGCCCTTCAGCGCCGCCTGGATCAGTTCCACCGCTTCGTCGCTGTGGCCGCGCTGGTGGCAGACGACGCCGAGGAAATGCAGCGCATCCGGCTGCCCCAGATTGCGCGCAAGGACCTGTCGGTACAAACGCTCGGCAAGTTCGAGATCACCATGCTGGTGCGCGTGGATGGCACGATTCAAGTCGGCGCGCCAATCCTCCACCGCCGCGTTGCGGGACGGAATGCGATACGGGGCCTTGGTCGCGGTGCGCTTCAAGCGATAGTCCTCGATCAAGCGCCCATCACCGTGGGGCAGCCCAGGATGACCGTCCCGCCATGCGCCGTGGTGCTGCCGAGGAAGGCGGCCGGCCGGCCGCCGATCAAGATGTTGGGCAGACCGACGGCAATCACATCGGGCGGGCCGACGCAGGTCACCATGTCGCCCACGCACGCCGCCGGCAAACCGGCAATCAGCACGGTCGGGCAACCGGGGCCGATGATCGGGCCCCCGACGTGCGGCACCACGCCGGTCACCATCGGGCAAACGTGGTTGTCGGTGATGCGGGCAAGTGGTGGCATGGCGACCTCCGTATGGGTATTTGCATTGGATGGAACATCGAACTCGGCATCCGGCGCCTCGGCGCCGGAACCTGAAAATCTGGTCGCCCGGCACCCGGGCAGCAGCTCAACTCAACCCGATGTGCTTGAGCGCCTTGCTCTTGATCTGGGCAAAGTAACCCTTCTTGGTGTGCGTGCCCTTGTCACTGCTGAGTCCCTCCAACTGCAGCCGCGAGCTGGTGATGTTCTTGGTGGCGATCTTCAGCAGCGGATCCATCTGCTTCTTCTTCATATCCTCGACACGCTTCATCCAGCCCGGCAGGCCGATGTCGGCCACGAACATGTTGGCAACCGCCGAGGTGTCGGCGCAGGTCAGCAGGTAGCAGCCAAGGATCGGACAATCGTTGAATACGGTCAGGTCGAGCGTGTCGGGCGTGGCGAGGCGCTTGTTGCCGGCGCGCATGTCCTTGATGTCCAGGCCCAGCGAGAACAACTGCAAGCCGATGCTGGCCAGCGTGTTGGCCACGCCGATCGCCGCCGTGGTGGCGGTACCGAAATCCGCGAACAGCCCGCCGATCTTGGCGCCGGTGGCCGCCGTCTGCTGCGCCAGCTTGACCGAGTGCTGCGCAAGGTCGCGCTTGATGATGATCTGGATCGCCTCGGCCGCCGCGTAGGGATCGCCCATGCGGAATCCGCGCTTGTAGTTGTCGCTCTTGTACAGGTTGTAGCCATCTTCCACCACGGCCTTGCCTGCCTTGGCCAGCTTCACCGAGCTGGTAACCACGCCGAGGTAGGGCGTGACTTCGGAGACCAACTCGTGCAACGCCTCGCTGCCGATCGCCTCGATGACGTCATGGATGCCGTCGACATCGGCGCACTGGGTGATGAAGTTTTCGAAGGCCTCCTGCATGCCCGGGACGGTCGCGACCTTGCTCGCGCTCTTGCCGCCCTTGGCCAATGTCGTCACCCCGGACTTCAGCTTCTTGCCGGAAGTGAGCAACGACTTGCCCGATGACAACACACCCTTGGACCCGAACTTCAACCTGGTGCCGGTGAACATGTTCACCATCAGCTGGCGGCGTGCATTGGCCAGCACGCCCATGGCGGTGAACTCGGCCCGGCTCAACGGTTTGATGGATGACATACGCCCCTCGCGAATGATCGTGGATGATCGGGTGCATCAACTGACTTGCTGCCCTGCGTCTGACGCGCGGTCCCATCCTGCGACCGATAAACCTGTGACTGCACGTCGCTGTCACAGCCATTTGCGACTGCCTGGACTCCGATGTCGGTGCGCGGTGGACGCCGGTTTCCTTGTGCCCGCCCCGTTCAATCTTCGCCCTGCGCGGGATCCGATCCGGGCGGCGGCGGCTTCGGATTGGCCGGCGCCGGCTTCGCGGCCGTTTCGGGCGGGCCAGATATCTGGGTGGAGGCATGCGTGGCAAGATCGACGCGGTACACGCCACCCGCTTCGTTCTCGATCAGCAGCGCATCGCCGCCGGGTGCCAGCCGCATCGATCGGAAATACAGGGCAGCCACCGGCGCACCCGGTGGCCCGGCGGCGATCACATACACCTTGATACGCCAAAGGCGCTTGCCGGTGGCCGCATCCACCGCCACGAGGTAGCCGCCCGCTTGGTCGCCGGCGCGGTCGTCGTGGTCGTCTTGCTGGTAGCGGATGCCCTTGTATTCGACCGCCGGCACCATCGGTGCCGAAGGCCTGCTCGCGGAAGGAGGATTGGACATGCTTGCAGTCTCCGTGTCGATGGTGGCGCCGCACGCCGCGAGGACAGCACCCGCCAGCAGCAGTGCGGCGACGGGCAGCCAGGCCCCGAAATGGCGTGCCCCGTTCATATGATCTTCAACGCGTGCTTGCGTTCGCCGTCGGTGAGCACGCCCGCGCAATCGGCGCAGAAGAACGCCCAACTGTCGGCGTTGCGGATCGCGGCCGATCCCGGGAACCCGGCATGCGGCCCGATGCCGTAGTGGGCGTAGCGCGCCCTGCCTATGTTCACGTCGTCGGTGCCGCACACCAGGTGGGTGAGCTCGTGCACCACGATGCGCGCCCAGTTTTTTTGTCCGTGCACCACGCCTCCCTCGTCGCGGGTGAAGAACGAGCGCTCGATGTAGATCGTGTCCATGCCCTCGCTGCGTGCACCGAAGGTAAACGCTTCGGACATCAGGAAACTGATCTCGTCCTGCGTCGTGGCACCACGCAAAGGCACCCAGTCGGTCAACACCAGGTGGCCCTTGTTCAAGGTGGCGACGATTGCCTTGAACCCCGTGTCCAGCCGGCCCACGTACTTGCCGAGTTCGACATCCGTCGTCGCCGGGTCCGCGAACCAGCGCTTGACCAGGTCGATCGCAGCCACCTCCTTGCGCCCGGGCGTCTTGCGCGCGAGGCCCTTGGCCGCAGCCGCCAGGACGATGCCGGTCTTGTGGCACCAGGCCAGGGAATGCTGCGCGGCCGACGCGAGCCACTTTTTCTGGGTCGCAGAGAAGATTTCCTGATCACTGCGCAGCAGCGTGCGGAGCGCCGCTTGCGTCGACGCCCTGGCGTTGATGTCGTCGGACGGCCAATCGTGGAAGTCGACGGGCAGCGACACCACCCACACCTTGCGGTCGCCGGATCGGTTCAGCAGGTACGTGTGGTACAGCAACTTGAGTGCCGCGGCGCGCATCGCCACTTCGGCCGCGGGCGCCACGTTGCCGTCGCTTGGCGCGAACCCGACGGCGGCGAAGATCCCCTCATCCAGCGTGGCGGGTTTGCGCCGGAACAGCGTCGAACCCCCACCCGCCTTCTTGCGCAACTCGGACAAGGCGTCCGCGCGGGCAGGATCGAAGCCGTCGAGCGACATGAGCTGGCCCAGCTTGCGGACCAGCGGCTGCCACGCGGTCGCGAAATGGCGCTCGCCCTGCAGCCAGCCCCTCGCGTAGTCGTATTCGACCTTGAATTTTTTGTTCCAGTCCATCTCGATATACCCATATTTGAAAGATCGAAACCGTCCCACCCAGGTGGAACCGCCATGGATTCAAGCAATGTCTCCAGCGGAACGCCATCGCTCCCGGCAAGGCAATCGATGCCACGCAATTGCCCCTTGCACCATCTTTCCCTTCCATGTCACCGCAGTGCGTATTCGATCCTCGCAAAATCACCTTTCTCGAGTTTTGGCGGCCTTGCCTCTCCCTGTCCCGGAGAAAACCGTGTAACCGCCAATACAACGCAGTCGCTGATTGGCGCCCCACCCGTAAGCTTCGTGTAAACGACCAGCACGTTCTGCTGCAGATAGAACGACCAGTTCGCACCGTTCCGCAGACCAAAGACCGCGCCCCAAGGCGCCACCACGTTGATCATTCGACCCCGCGACTTCGCCTGCTTTTTAAGAAAACTCTCGAAGGCCCTTGAATTTCGCGTGGTACTCGTGCCTTTGTCGGATGTGTAGTGCGTGGTATTGATTTCCGCCACCGGATCATTCACGCGATTGAATTTGTTGGCCCCGGCGGTCGGTCGCAGCAGGGCGGTATCCCCGCGCGCCAGGTCGTAGTCCATGCCGCTAAGCACTTGCCGCCAGAAACCGGGAGTCGACCCACCAACTCTCTTGAACTGGTTCTTGTTGAATACGCCGCGCACGAGCGTCTTCCCGCGACCGCTATCCACCAGCTTGCCATTGATGCCCCCGTGATAAACACTTGGCGACGCCTGCCCACCGCGCACGAACACCGAACAGCCTGAAACGGCAGCGGTAAAGAACAGATCCGGATTGGGCAGCGCCACGCCGGCGTTGTCCTGCAATGCAGCGCCCTGCGCCGCGATCTTGATCTTCACCATGTGACGCGACTCCCAGGGGAGCCACCAGATTGGCGCGCAGTTCCCTCTCGCCACGACGGGTGTGCTGTCTGCCGTCGCGCAATCGAATGTCAGCGCCCCTTCCTTGGCAACCCCGGCGCGCTTGAGCGTGAGGTAGCAGATTCGCTCACCCGCTGCGTCCAGCTTGACTTTCGTGAATTCGATGGGCGCATGGTGGGTCGTTTGATCCCTGAGGAAGCCGCGTCCTGCGGAAATCAGGTTTCCCGTCGCGCTGTCGGGCGGCGAAACGGGAATTTGCTCGAGATACGCAAGCTTCGCCGCGGGGTCGTTGCCCGCGAGCACACCTTGAAACTGTCGGATTTCACTGTCGCTGTAGGCCGGCATGACGCTTCTCCAGGTGTTGCCGTGACACGGCGGAACTGCCTCCCTGAGGCACCACACACGCGCCGCGCGCAACACCGGTTGCACGCGCCGATCGACGTCGCGGTGTATCACGCAAACGCATACGCAAACCCCGCATCGTTGACGCCAACCGTCACGCCGGTCACGGCCTTGCCCTCGATCATGCGGTTGAGGAATTCACGCGAGATGTCGGGCAGCATGGTGTTGGTGAGGATCGCGTCGATCATGCGTCCGCCGGATTCGCTCTCGGTGCAACGCGATACGACCAGCTTGACCACATCGTCGCCATAGTTGAACGGAATGCGGTAGCGTGCCTCGATGCGTTTCTTGATGCGGTTCAATTGCAGCCTGACGATTTCGCCCAGCACCTTTTCGCTCAAGGGGTAGTACGGAATCGTCACCAGGCGACCCAGCAGCGCTGGCGGGAACACTTTCAACAGCGGCTCGCGCAGCGCCTTGGCGATCCCTTCGGGCTCGGGCATCAGTTCCGGGTCCTTGCACAGGTTGGCGATCAGCTCGGTGCCCGCATTGGTGGTCAGGAGGATCAGGGTGTTCTTGAAATTGATGTGGCGGCCTTCGCCGTCTTCCATCGCGCCCTTGTCGAAGACCTGGAAGAAGATTTCGTGCACATCGGGATGGGCCTTCTCGACCTCGTCCAGCAACACGACGGAATAGGGCTTGCGCCGCACCGCTTCGGTGAGGACGCCGCCTTCGCCGTAGCCGACGTAACCGGGAGGCGCGCCCTTCAGCGTCGAGACGGTGTGGGCCTCCTGGAACTCGCTCATGTTGATGGTGATGAGGTTCTGCTCGCCGCCGTACAACGCTTCGGCCAGCGCCAGCGCGGTTTCGGTCTTGCCGACGCCGGAGGTGCCGGCCAGCATGAACACGCCGATCGGCTTGCGCGGATCGGTCAGCTTGGCGCGCGAGGTCTGGATGGCCTGGGCGACCGCCTCCAGCGCGTGCGACTGGCCGACGACGCGCTTCTCCATCGCGCTCTTGAGGGCCAGCACGGTGCGGATCTCGTCGG
>DASSRT010000065.1:0-5987 GCA_035701705.1 Rhodanobacteraceae bacterium | reverse complement strand
CGTTGGCGCGGGTTTGCCAGTGCGCTGCGCGCACGACTTCCGGGCGTGCGTTGGCGACGGCAATGGCCAGTCCGCAGGCCGACATCGGTGCGAGGTCGGGCAAGTCGTCGCCGACGTAGCAGGCCTCGACGCCCGTGATGCCGGTGGCGCCGAGGATGTCGTTCAGGCATGCCAGCTTGTCGCGTTTGCCCTGGTAGACGTGGTCGATGCCGAGTTGTTCGGCGCGCAGTTCGACCGCGTGACTGATGCGCGCCGAGATGATTGCAACCTCGATGCCGCGTTCGCGCAGGCGCTTGATGCCGAGGCCGTCGTGCACATGGAAAGCCTTGATCTCGCGGCCGTCCTCGGTGAACAACAAACGTCCGTCGGTGAGCGTGCCGTCGACGTCGAAGGCGACGAGGCGGATCTTCGCGGCGCGGGCGAGGAGGTCGGCGGGGATGTCGGTGGAATCAGGCACGGCTGGCTGTCTCGGGTGCGACTGGGATTGTAGAAGGGGATTGGGGACGGGTAGTGGGGGCGCAAGTACGCGCCGACAGCGCGCACGCCGTGCGGCGAGCATCCGCGATGCCGCGAATCACGAGGAGGGGATTATCGCGCCCCCGCTACCCGCCCCCAATCCCGGATCTCAAATCACTTTCGCCTGCAACAAGTCGTGGATGTTCAAGGCGCCGACCACTTGCCGCGCGTCGTCCACCACCAGCAGCGCGTGGATCTTGTGTTCTTCCAGCATCTGCGCGGCCTCGGCAGCAAGCTTGTCGGGCCCGATGACTTTCGGGTTGTGCGTCATCGAATGGCCCACCGACACCGCACGCAGGTCAACGGTTTCATCATCGAGCGCACGCCGCAGGTCGCCGTCGGTAAATACGCCGGCGAGCTTGCCGGCGTCGTCCAGCACGGCGGTCATGCCGAGTCCCTTGCGCGACATTTCCATCAGCGCTTCGAGCAGGGTGGCGCCGGTGCCGACCACGGGGATGGCCGCGCCGGTGTGCATGATGTCGGCAATCTTCAGCAGTTTGACGCCCAGCGCGCCGGCGGGGTGCGAGCGCGCGAAATCGTCCGCGGTGAAGCCGCGCGCTTCCAGCAGGGCGATGGCCAGGGCGTCGCCCAGCACCAGCGCCGCGGTGGTGCTGGCCGTCGGGGCGAGGCCGAGCGGGCAGGCTTCGTTGGAGACGCTGGCGTCGAGGTGGGCATCGGCGTCCACGGCCAGCGTGGAGCGCGGGTTGCCGGTCATCGCGATCAACTTGTTGCCTTGCCGCTTCAGGAAGGGCAGGATCGTCAGCACTTCCAGGGTTTCGCCGGAATTCGACACCAGCAATACCACGTCGCTCTGCGTGATCATGCCGATGTCGCCATGGCTGGCTTCGCCGGGGTGCACGAAGAACGAGGGCGTACCGGTGGACGCCAGCGTCGCGGCGATCTTGCGGGCGATGTGCCCGGATTTGCCCATCCCCGACACCACCACGCGCCCACGGCAGGCCAGGATCAGCCGGCAGGCCTTGCCGAAGTCGCCATTCAGATGGCCTGACAGCGCCTCGATGGCTTTGGCCTCGATGTCGATGACGTTGCGGGCGCTGGCGACCAGCGCGAAGTTGTCTTCGCCGCGCGAAACCACGGATGCGGCCGGTACGGTGCGTAGGGTCATGGCTGGGGATTCCTTGTGTGCGGTCGTCCTGATGCCGGTGAGGTGCCAGCGCTCCCCTGGTCAGCGCTCCGCGCCGGCGTATGGCAGTTACCCGATTTCCAGTAACATGGGGCGACATTGTAAAGGCGTGGCCCGCGCCCGCCGCCGTTTCACCGTGATCCTGTTCACGTACGGATCACGTACCTCCCCATTCGTTCGAGTACGACCCATGCAGGTTCAGGAACTGAAGGTGTTGCTGGAAGGCGCATTCCCGGGCGCCGGTATCGAAGTCGCAAGCCCCGACGAGGTGCATTTCCAGGCCACCGTGGTGGCCGAAACCTTCGCCGGCAAGCCGACCCTGGCGCGCCATCGGCTGGTGTATGCCGCGCTCGGTGAACGCATGGGCGGCGAAGTGCACGCGTTGTCGTTGCGCACCTTGACGCCGTCGGAAGCGGGGGCGGCCTGATGGCCAGGATCGTCATCTCGGGCGGCAAACCGCTCAACGGCGAGGTGTGGATTTCCGGTGCCAAGAACGCGGTGTTGCCGATCCTCGCCGCCTGCCTGCTGGCCGATGAACCGGTCACCATCGGCAACGTGCCGCATCTGCACGATGTCACCACCACGATGGAACTGCTCGGACAGATGGGTGCCGAGTTGTCCGTCGACGAGCACATGCGGATCCGGATCGACCCGACCCCGACCTATCGCTTCTTCGCGCCGTACGATCTCGTCAAGACCATGCGCGCGTCGATCGTGGTGCTGGGTCCGCTGGTCGCCAAGTATGGCCAGGCCGAGGTTTCGCTGCCCGGCGGCTGCGCGATCGGTTCACGCCCGGTCGACCAGCACCTGAAGGGCCTGCGCGCGCTCGGTGCCGACATCGCCGTCGAGAACGGCTACATCAAGGCGCGTGCCGAGCGCCTGAAAGGCGCGCGCATCGCGATGGACATGGTCACCGTCACCGGCACCGAAAACATCATGATGGCGGCGGTGCTGGCGCAGGGTACGACCGTGATCGAAAACGCCGCCGAAGAACCCGAAGTGTGCGACCTCGCGCATTGCCTCAACGCGATGGGCGCGCAGATCAGCGGCATCGGTACCACCCGGCTCGTCATCGATGGCGTCGAGCGCCTGCATGGGACCGAGTACAACGTGCTGCCCGATCGCATCGAAACCGGCACTTTCCTTGTCGCCGGTGCGATCACCAGTGGACGGGTGAAGGCCAAGCGCACGCGGCCGGACCTGTTGAAGTCGGTGCTGTCCAAGCTCGAGGATGCCGGCGCCGAGATCGATACCGGCGAAGACACCATCGAAATCAACATGCGCGGCAACCGGCCGCGCGCGGTGGATGTCACCACCGCGCCGTACCCGGCGTTTCCGACCGACATGCAGGCGCAATTCACCGCGCTCAACTGCGTCGCCGAAGGCACCGGCGTGATCACCGAGACGGTGTTCGAGAACCGCTTCATGCACGTGCAGGAACTGCATCGCCTCGGCGCCGACATCAAGCTGGAAGGCAACACCGCGGTGGTGCGCGGCGTGCCGAAGATGTCCGGTGCGCAACTGATGGCGACCGACCTGCGCGCGTCCGCGTCGCTGGTGCTCGCCGGCCTCGTGGCCGACGGCGATACGGTAGTCGATCGCATCTACCACATCGATCGCGGCTACGAGAACATCGAGGAAAAACTCGGCGGCCTCGGCGCGCAGATCCGGCGGCTGCCGACCTGAGTCGAACCGGCGCCGCTCGCCGCGGCGGCACTTCCTCAGCGCGTCGACCAGCTCTCCAGTTCCAGTGCGAGATCATTCTTGCCGCGTTGGTCGATCTTCACCGGCACCGGCAGTTTGCCGGGCGCGAACCAGGCTTCGAACGCGTCGCCGCCACCGCTGCGGGAAACCCGGATCGCGTCGAAGGTGCCCGCGGGCACCTGCACGCTGGCAGGGTCGGCCGCAACATAGTGCTGGGTCTGGATGCGATCGCGCACGGCGACCGGCAAGTCGAAGCTGCGCTGACCGGTTGCCAGTCCGGCCGCGAGGGCCAGCGGCACGGTGTGGCGTTCCAGCGCGCCGGGCTGGGTGGCGAAGCGGTAATCGATCTTGTCGTGCACCGTGATGACGTGCCGGTTCCAGTCGCAGCGGACCGTGCGCTGTTTTTTCTTCAGCCCGGTATCGAGGGTGTAGTCGTAGCTGTCGCATTGCGGCAGCACGCCCGTCCACTGGAACACCGAAACCTCGCGGCTGTTGACGCCGAGCAGGCCGGCGAGCCCCGCGGTGCCCTTGCTGGTGGTCACGAACGTCCACGTGCCGTTGGCCTGCGGGGTCAGCGTGAGCTCGGCCTTGCCGATCGGGCTGCCGTTGCGCAGCAACTCGTAGTGCGCCACGAAGGCGGGCACCGGCGGCGCGGCGATGGCGGTGCCGAACGCGGTGGCGCCCGTGATGGCGAAGGCAAGCAGCAGGAGCACTCGATGGATGGGCCGCATGACCTGACCTTGCAAGCAGGGTGATGGCTGTGCAGCCTGCCGTGCGGCGCCTGAACGCAGGCTCACGCGATGGCGAGGTGACCGGCGGCATCCAGTTTCAGCGGCGCGGCAATCGCTGAGCCCTTGAACCACACGCGTCCGTTGCGTTGGCACACGTCACCGCGCGCGATCGCCTCCACGCAGGCTGTCATCAGGCGGTGCTCGAACGGCAGCAGGCGCGCGGCGAGCGTCTCCTCGCTGTCATCCGCGCGCACGTCGATGCGTGCCTGCGCGATCACCGGTCCGCCGTCGAGTTCGGCGCTGACGAAGTGCACGCTGGCGCCGTGCGCGGCGTCGCCGGCCTTCAGCACCTTGCGGTGGGTGTGCAGTCCGCGGTACTTCGGCAGCAGCGAGGGGTGGATGTTGATCATTCGCCCGTTCCATTGCGCGGTCACCTGCGCATCGATGATGCGCATGTAGCCGGCCAGCACCACCAGCTCGGCGCCGCTCGCAGCCACGTTCGCAAACAGCGCCTCGTCGAAGGCGTGGCGATCGGCAAAACTCTTCGGGGCGAGGGCGAAGGTGGCGATGCCGTGCGCCTCGGCGTTGCGCAGCGCCGGCGCGTCGGCGTGGTCGCCGGCGACCAGCTTGAACTCGACCGGCAGCTTGCCGGCCGCGTGGGCGTCCAGTAGCGCGGCGAGGTTGCTGCCGCGGCCGGAGGCCAGCACCGCGATCGGCAGGCTCATGCGATGTGCACGCGCTCGCCGGTCGTTGCCGTCACGACTTCGCCGATCGTTTGCGATGCCAGGCCGGAATCCGCGAGCGCTTTGGCGACGATCGACGCATCATCCGGCGCCACGATCACGCAGTAGCCGATCCCGCAATTGAAGGTGCGCCACATTTCCTCGCGCGCCAGCTTGCCTTCGCGCTGCAGCCACTCGAACACCGGCGGCAGCGTCCAGGCCGACGAATCGAGCGCGAGCCCGAGTCCCTCCGGCACCACCCGGATGATGTTTTCCAGCAGCCCGCCGCCGGTGATGTGGGCCATGCCGTGGACCGCGCTGCCGTGGGCGCGAAGCAGCGCCAGCACCGGCTTCACGTACAGCGTGGTGGGCGCCATCAATGCATCGGCGAGGGTCTCGCCGCCGAGGTCGAGGTCGAAGGGCGAGCCCGCGCGCTCGACGATCTTGCGGATCAACGAGTAGCCGTTGGAATGCGGGCCGCTGGAGGCGATGCCGAGGATCACGTCGCCGGCGCGGATCGCGCTGCCATCGATGATCTTCGACTTCTCGACCGCACCGACGCTGAAGCCCGCGAGGTCGTATTCGCCGGGCGGGTACATGTCCGGCATCTCGGCGGTTTCGCCGCCGATCAGGGCGCAGCCCGACAGCTCGCAGCCTTTGGCGATGCCGCCGACCACCGCCACGGTGGTGTCGACGTCGAGCTTTCCGGTCGCAAAGTAGTCGAGGAAGAACAACGGCTCCGCGCCTTGCACCAGCACGTCGTTGACGCACATGCCGACCAGGTCGATGCCGATGGTGTCGTGCCTGTTGAGTTGCTGCGCCAGCCGCAACTTGGTGCCGACGCCGTCGGTGCCGGACACCAGCACCGGCTCGCGGTACTTGTTCGACAGGTCGAACAGCGCGCCGAAGCCGCCGAGGCCGCCCATCACTTCCGGGCGGAAACTGCGGGCGACCAGCGGCTTGATGCGTTCGACCACGGCATTGCCAGCGTCGATGTCCACGCCGGCGGCGCGGTAGGAAAGGGCTTCGTCGTGCGTGCTCACGTGGGTACCCGGGCAAACGTCCGGCAACGGCAGGATCGGCAATGATAGACGCTGGCGCCGCGATTGGGCAGACTTGCAGGCAACGAATGCAAGGTACGTCGTCATGATCCGGGTTTTGTCGATGTTT
>DASSRT010000064.1:0-4410 GCA_035701705.1 Rhodanobacteraceae bacterium | reverse complement strand
GTGCCGCTGCTGGCCTTGAGCGTGCCGCTGTTGGTGACGGCGGCCTGGTCGGCATTCAGGCGTTTCTGCAACGCCCCGGTGATCTCGACGCTGATGAGGCCGTTGCCATCGAAATCGAGCACGGCGCGGTCGGCGCCATCGAGATTGATGTGGCCGTAGTCGGCCACGATCAGGCCGTCGTTCTCGACTTGCCCGCCGACCAGGCTGACCGAACCGCCGCTGGCGGCCGCGATGGTGCCGTGGTTGACGATGCCGGCGTTGCCGCCATGCGCGTCGAGGCTGAAATGTTCCTTCAGGAAATCCTGCGGGGTGAGGTCAAGCGTGCTGGCCACCAGCCCGCCGACATTCAACTGCGCGCTGGCGCCGAAGATGATGCCGTGGGTGTTGATCAGGAAGATCTGGCCGTTCGAGGTGACCTTGCCGAAGATCTGGCTGGGGTTCTGGTCGAGGATGCGGTTCAGCGCGATCGCGCTCGTGCCGGGCTGGTTGAACAGCACCGAGGCATCCTTGCCGACGTTGAAGGTTTGCCAATCCAGCGCCAGCAATTTGGATTGCTGGTTGATGACGGTGCTCGCGCCACTCTGGGTGATGCTGCCCGTGCCGCCGACCACCTTGCCTCCCGTGGGTGACTGGTTGGCGGCGACGGCGCCGGCACCAGCCGCGGTGGCCATCCCGCACACCAGCAGTGAGCCGAGAGCGAGGCCCACGCCGAACGCGAGATGCTTGTAACGCAGTTGCCGTGACGATTGCTGGTCGCGATGCTGGCGCGTTGCGCGGGACGTGCGTGGCTTGCTGGAATTCATGGCATTCATGATCGGGCCCCTCAAAACGTCATGTCGAAACGACCGTACACCTGGTAATCCTTCTCGTCCTGGATCTTCGCGGCGCCGAGCGGCGTCGAGACATCCAGGCGGAACAACAGGTTGTGCCAGCGCGGCAGGTGGAAGATCAACCCCACGCCCGCGCCGCTGAAGGTCACGTCCTGCCCGCCGTTGAGACGGTCGGGTCCGACCGGATAGCCGCGCGCGTAATCGGCGAAGGCTTCGAGGGTCAGCAGTTCGCCCCACGACTGGCCCTTGAACGGCGACGCCTTGTTGGCGAAGCCGGGCGCATTGACGTGGTATTCGAGCGAGGAATAGAAGCCGCGGTCGGCCAGCGCAACGGCGATCGGATAGGCGCGCACGCTGTCCGGCCCGCCGATCACGAATTGCTCCATCGGCACCAGCGCATCGTTGGTGTATTGCCCCGCAAACTTGAAGAACAGTTGCTGGTTCGGTGACAGGAACTGGATGCGGGTGTAGCCGAATTTCAGCGCGGTGAAACGGCGCGCGTGGTTCGGCGCGACCAGATCCGGGGTATCGGATTCATCGCCCAGCGATTGCCGCAGTGCCACCGAGGCCATGTCGAGGCCGTGGAAGCGCCGGTCGGTGTGCTGCAGCGAGAACCCGAGCTGCGCCACGTTGAAGCGCTCATCCGACAACTGGAAGCCGATGCTGCGCAACGCCGACTGCTCGTGGATGTACTGCAGCGAACCGGTCATCGCCAGATCGGTCTGGTTGACGAACTTCCAGTTCACACCGCCGAAATACCGCGACGTCGGACCATGCACGTCGAGTGCAGCGAACTGCCCGCTGTTGAGCTGCAGCTCGCTGCGGTCGGCGCCGATTTCGCCACCGAGGCCCGGCACCCTGGCGAACGGCAAGCTGTAATCGAGCGAACCATAGGTATTCTGGTGCGGGTCGAAGCCGTAGTTGGCGCCGACACTGAGTTGGTCGCCAAGCCCGAGTGGATTGAACCAGTCCAGCAGCGCTTCGGCGCGATAGCGGCCGGTGATGTCGGTACCGTAGTTGTTGAGGCCGACGGTGACGGCCAGCGGGGTTTTCTCGTGCGCGACCATGATCAGGTCGGTCTGTCCGGTCTTCGCGCCCGGCTGGAAGGTCGAAGTCACCGCCACGCCCGGGAAGTCCTTGTCATACAGCAGCGCGGTATCGATGTCGCTCTTTCGGAGCGGCTTGCCGCGCAACTTTTCGGCGGACGCGGAGATTACCCACGGGCGATAATGCTTGGTGCCCTGCACCTCGATCTTGCCGATGGTGCCTTCGAGCACGTCGATCTGGACGACCTGATCCGCGCCGACGGTCTGCGCCGGCAGGAACGCGGTGGCGACGATGAAGCCGGCCTTGCGGTAGCGCGCGGTGATGGCATCGGCGACGGCCTGCATCTGCTCGAAGCTGAGCTGGTCGGGTTGTCCCGCCGTACCACCGAGCTTGGCGAATTGCTCGTCGGCGAATTTCTGGATCGTGGCCGGCGTGATGCCGTCCTTCGGATGGTTGCCGACACCCTTCACCGCGAAGCCGCTGACGGCGATGCGCTGTTCGGCGGCGGTATCGGCCTCGCGGCCGCTGACCGGCGGCAGCACGTTGGTTTCCTGCGTCACCGGTGCTGCCGGCGCAGCGGGCGCGGCCGGCGAAGTCACTGCCACCACCCCGGACGGCTGCACGTCGAACACCGCCACTTCGTTGGCGAGGAACGCATGCGCGTTGGCCATGCCGGCCTTGCCCAGCGCCGCATTGATCGCATTGAGGACGCCCAGCCACTGCGCTTCGCTCAACGCGGCCGAACCCTTGTTGGCCGCAACCGCCTGCCGGTAGGCGCCGTCGATGATCTGCTGCACGGCGGGTGACCCCGCCGGCACGCCCGTCACGATCACGCGACGGGTCGCCGCCGTGGCCGCGGCAACTGGCGGCTCGGCCGCACGCGCAGGCACATACGCACCAAAAGTCGCCAGCGATATCGCGGCAACCAATCCGAGCACTCGCATCGGGCACCCCCACCAGTTTGTGACGCGTTTCTCATTATCGCACCGGAATGGGCGTCTTGCACAGGCGACGAAGGGTCGCAAGGCCAGCCAGCTCCGGGCGGTCTAAAGCGTTGCAGGATCCGTGTTTCAGACACTGTTGCAAACGGGCGTCCACGCCCGCCTGCGGTCATCGGCGACGTTGCGCCCAGCGCCTCCAGAAAAACAACCACGACCACGGCCGGCGCGGAAACAGGCTCGACATCGCGGCGTCCCGCGAGTGCCGTGCGCCGGGTTCCGTGCGAAGGGCACCGCGCGGCAGGGTGCGATCCGAAACCGTGTTGCGCGCCGTGATGCCACCACTGTCGCACAAGGGCCGCAGCAGCTGCCGTCGCCGCACGCGATATTCCTCGCGGCTGATGTGGCCGAGGCGATGCGCCTCGTCCAGCGCCCGCAGGCTGCGGTTGATCTCGCGCAGGCGCTCGTTCACTTGAGCTGCCTCAACAGCCGGAATCCCACGTTGTTCTGCGCAGCACCGCTGTCGCTGCGATGGCTTGCGACCGTGCAATCGGACCAGTAACTGTTGAAGCTGCCGCCACGCACCATGACACTCCCCCCGCTGACCACCCACTCCCAAAGGTTGCCCGTCATGTTCACCAACCCCCACGGGTTGGGTTGCCGCCCGCGCGCCGCGATCGGTCCGCCCACGCCACCATCGGCCCCGGCCGAGGGTGGAATGCAATTGCTGTCCGGAGCCTGCTTCCAACCCTGTCCGGCTTGGGCAGCATGCAACCATTCGGCATCGGTTGGCAAACGGTAGGTGTATCCGGTGACCTGCGTCAACCATGCCGCGTAACCCTTGGCCGCGGCGAGGCTGATGTCGGCCACCGGCAGGCTGGCGCTGCCGCCCTTGGCGGCGCATTGGTGCGTCGCGGCACAGTACTTGTCGAATTCGCCGACCGTGACCTCGGTGCGTGTCATCGCGAATGGCGCACCACCGCCCACGCCGGGAACTACCACCAGTGCCGGTCCATAACCCGACCCGATGCGGTCGGCGCAGATGCGGCCGTGCCCGGCCATGCCCGGACGTGCGCAGGGATCGGCCGTGGCCGCAGGCGGTGCGACGACGCCCGGAGTCGGCGTGATCGGCCGCACCGTCGCCACCATCGGTGCCGACGCGTGTGGCGCGGCCGATGTCTGCGGTGCCGCCGACGCAACCGGCGCGGTCGGCGTGGTCGCGACGCTCGGCTTCAGCGAGTCCAGCAACTTGGCAAACGATCCGCCGGGCAATTCGCCGTGCGCCGTCAGGGACTTCTGCAGCGCGCCCACGCCATCGGCATCGCTGCGGTCGAGCGCAGCCAGGCGCTTGCGCAATTGATCGATGTCGCTCGCGCTCACCGATTTGCTGCGCGCCTGCATCAGATCGGCCACGAAATCCATGCGCGAGCGCGCGGCGCGCAGGTCCTTGTTCTGACCGACCACGCGCGCACCCTTGTCCAGGGCGTCCGCGGCCGACCGGTATTTGCCGCGCTCCGCGAAGGCAATCGACTGGCCAATGTAGGTCTCCGCCAGCAGTTGCGGACCATCCGCCTTCAGGAACGGATTGTCGGGCT
>DASSRT010000063.1:0-12897 GCA_035701705.1 Rhodanobacteraceae bacterium | reverse complement strand
TTCAGTTTCAGCACGGATCGAAAATCAGCCAGCGCGGCATCGATCTTGCCGGCGTTGGCCTGCTCGATGCCGCGGTCGTAGATCAGCGCCGGATCGTCAGGCATCGCCGCGAGCCCGCGGTCGTAGGCCGCGATCGCCTTGGCATGTTCGCCATCCTGCGAATACATCTGCGCATCGAGTTCGTACGCGGTGCGCAAGCTGTCGGGATCGTCCACGTAATCCTGCTGCAACTGCTCGGCCACGGTGTGCGCCTCTGCGTGCTGGCCGGATTTGTCGAGCAGGACCGCGCTGCGAACCCGCGATTCGAACGCGTGCTCGCCATCCGGATCGACCTCGCCGTACCAGCGCAACGCCTGCTGGTCATGCTTCAGCGATTCCGCAAGCTGGCCCAGCAGGAACAGGTTGCCGTCGCGCTGCGCAGCGGGCGCACGTTGCAGGCTTGCGTACAACTGTCGCAACGCGGTGGTGTCCTTGGCGCGCGCCGCATACGCCACGCGCGCCGACCAGGTCGCGGTGGTTTGCGGTCCCGCGGCCAGCACCGCGAGCGCTTCGTGGATCCGGTTGCCCGTGGCCAAAAGCGCGGCGTAACCGAGTCTCAGGTCGACGTTCTTCGGATGCGCCTTCACACCTTGCGCGTACAAAGCCAGCGCCGTCGACTGATCGTGAGCTGCCAGCTGCAGGCTTGCCGCCCAGCGGATGCCCTCCGCGCCGTTGAAGCGCCGCACCGTGGCCGCAGCCAGCTTGCGGGCGAACGCGTGCCGCCCGAGGTGTTCGGCCAACTGACTCGCGGCGATCCAGATCGACTCGTCCGCCGGCAGCCGCGCGGGCGTGGCCAAATCCTCGAGCACGCGTCCCGCCAGCGCGGTGTCGCGCGCGCCGAGCAGGCCGGCGATGAAGGTTTTCCATTCAGCGGCACCGGCCGACTGCAACATCAGGCCGAATGTCTTTTCCGCACCGGCGCGATCACCGCGCAACAGCGCCAGTTGCCCGCGTGCGCCGGCAAGCGCGCGCGACCCTGCGCCCAATGCGCCCCAACGCCCGATCATCCGGGCAGCGCCCGCCGCGTCGCCGGTGGCCAGCGCCAGGTCCAGCGCGCGCTTGGCTACATCCGGATCGCGCGACAGCTGCGCGGCTTCGGCGTAGTCATGCGCGGCGGTGGTGGCATCACGATCCTGCAGTGCAAACTCGGCGGCGATCACCAGGGCGGCAGCACGGCCGGCGTCGGTCGTGACCGGCAAATCCAGCTGCGCCAACGGCTGCAATGTCGCTGCCGGCCGTGCATGGCTGCGCCGTGGCATCTGGGCACAACCAGCCAGCACCGCGATCCCGGCGAGAACCAGTGCAATCACGGTAAAATTGCGGCGCAAACCGTACCTTTGCTTGTCGTCGTCAGGGAACATCCGCCCGTGCCTTCCGGAAATCCGGCCCTCATTCGTCCAGCCGTCGCCACAGCTTAGCCTGTCGCAGCCACGGACCCGTTAACGCCATGCCGCTGATCGCACTCGGTCTCAACCATCGCACCGCGCCGGTCGCCCTGCGCGAGCAGGTGGCCATCGACGCCGACGCCACGGCGCCGGCACTGGCGGAGCTCGCTCGCCAACCGGGCGTGGACGAGGCGTTGATCCTGTCGACCTGCAACCGCACCGAGTTGTATTGCAGCGTGCACGAAGGTGCCGAAGATGCGCCCGCGGCGTGGCTGCACGCCCGCAACCAGATGACCCCGGGCAGGCTGGATGAGTTCCTGTATCGGCACACCGGCGTCGACGCCGTGCGGCATGTGTTTCGCGTCGCCACGGGACTTGAGTCGATGGTGCTGGGCGAGCCGCAAATACTCGGGCAAGTGAAGGACGCTTGGCGCGCGGCGCGTTCGGCGCACACCCTGCACGCGCCGATGGACCGCTTGTTGCAGAACGCCTTCGCGGTGGCCAAGCGCGTGCGCACCGAAACCCGTATCGGCACCGGCCCGGTGTCGGTCGCCTTCACCGCGGTGCGACTGGTCGAACAGGCCTTCACCGAACTGTCCGAAGCCTGCGTGTTGCTGATCGGCGCGGGGGACACCATCGAACTGGCGACCCGGCATCTGGTCGAGCGCGGCGTGAAGCGCCTGATCGTGGCCAACCGCACCATCGAAACCGCACAGGCATTGGTGAACCCGGTCGGCGGCTACGCGATCGCACTGGCCGAGCTGCCGCGCCATCTCGCCGAAGCCGACATCGTGATTTCCGCCACGGCCAGTCGCGACACCATCCTCGACTCGGCGATGCTGCGCGACGCGCTGCGCCAGCGCCGCCGGCGCCCGATGCTGTTGATGGATCTGGCCGTACCGCGCGACATCGACCCGGCCGCGGCCAAATTGCCGGACGTGTTCCTGTACACCATCGACGACCTGCAGCAGACCATCGAGAGTGGCCGCCGCTCGCGCCAGGCTTCGGTGCGCGAAGCCGAGGCCATCATCGACCTGCAGGTGGAGCGCTACCTCGCCTGGCGGCGCGCCGCCGAGCTCGACCAGCCGCTGCGCGCGTACCGCGCCAGCGCCGAAGCGCAACGCGACGAAGTGCTGGCGCGCGCGCGTGACATGCTGGCCGCGGGCCACGCGCCGGCCGAGGCGCTGGATTACCTCGCGCACACGCTTACCGGCAAACTGCTGCACGTACCCAGCGTGCATCTTCGCGAAGCCGCCGAACACGGCGACCAGGCCTTGCTCGATGCCGCCGCGCGCCTGTTCGACACCAACGGACATCGCCCGTGACGCCGCACCTTCGGCGGCGCCTCGAACAACTGCTGGAGCGCCACCAGGAAATCGGCTTGCTGCTGGCCGAGCCCGGTGCGGCGGATGATGCAACGCGCTTCCGCGAGTTGTCGCGCGAATACGCGCAAACGCAGGATCTCGCCGATACCTTCGCCGCGGCGCGCCGCAACGCCGATGACCTCGAACACACCCGCGCGCTGCTGGTCGATCCCGACATGCGCGAGCTGGCACGCGAGGAGCTGCCGGCGCTGGAACGCACGGCCGCGGAACTCGACGAGCGCCTGCAGGAATTGCTGGTGCCGCGCGATCCGCTGGACGACGCCAACCTGTACCTCGAGGTGCGCGCCGGCACCGGCGGCGACGAGGCGGCGCTGTTCGCGGGCGACCTGCTGCGCATGTACCTGCGCTACGCCGAACGCCGCGGCTGGCGCACGGAACTGATGTCGGCGCACGACGGCGAGCACGGCGGCTACAAGGAAGCCGTGGCGCGCATCGAAGGCAGCGGCGCCTACGCCGCGCTGAAGTTCGAATCCGGCACCCACCGCGTGCAGCGCGTACCGGTCACCGAAGCCTCGGGCCGCATCCACACCTCGGCGGCAACCGTCGCGATCCTGCCCGAGCAGGAAGAAATCACCGGCATCGAATTGCGCGACGCCGACCTGAAGGTCGACACCTTCCGCGCCTCCGGCGCCGGTGGCCAGCACGTCAACAAGACCGACTCGGCCATCCGTATCACGCACTTGCCCACCGGGCTGGTGGTCGAATGCCAGGACGAACGCAGCCAGCACAAGAACCGCGCGCGCGCGCTGTCGCTGCTGAAGGCCCGCCTGCTCGATGCCCAGCGCAACGAACAGGCCGCCGCGCAGGCCGCGACGCGCAAGCTGCAGGTCGGCAGCGGCGACCGCAGCCAGCGCATCCGCACCTACAACTTCCCGCAGGGCCGGGTCACCGACCATCGCATCAACCTGACCCTGCACCAGTTGCCGCAGATCCTCGACGGCAACCTCGAGGAACTGGTCGGCGCGTTGATGCGCGAAGCGCACGCCGAAGCATTGGCGGCGCTGGCGGAACGCGCATGAACGGCAAGACCACATCGGCCCTCGCCGCACGCGTCGTCGAGCAGCTGCAGCGCGGCGACAACGCCGGCGCCGAAGCACAGGCCCGCAAGCTGCGCGAAACGGTACCCGATGATTCCGAACTCGCGCGCCTGCATGGCATCGCCCTGTTGCTGTTGGGTCGCAACGCCGAGGCGCGTGCCGCGCTTGAGGATGCCCTGCGCCGCGACCCCGCGAACACCGACGCGATGAGCAACCTTGCCAGCGCGATGCTGGCCGCAGGCGATGCGGCGGGCGCGGTCGCAATGCTGGAACAGGCCGTGCAAATCCGCCCCGGCGACGCGGCGCTGCAAAACAATCTCGGCAATGCATTGCGTGCCGCGGGCGATGACGCACGGGCGCACGAACGCTATCTCGCGGCGCTTGCGCTCGCGCCGGAACACATCGGTGCCATCTGCAACCT
Organism: Rhodanobacteraceae bacterium; assembly: GCA_035701705.1. Classification (GTDB taxonomy): domain Bacteria; phylum Pseudomonadota; class Gammaproteobacteria; order Xanthomonadales; family Rhodanobacteraceae; genus 66-474. The sequence goes on along the minus strand of DASSRT010000063.1, from coordinate 8,630 downwards.
CGCGGCTGCCGAACTGTCGCTGGGAATGCTGGCCGATGCCGAGGCGCGCTTGCGTGCCGCAATCGCCACGCAACCGCACCCGCAGGCATTGTTGCTGCTCGGCCACGTGCTGCACCGCGCGCAACGCTACGCCGAAGCCCAGGCTGCGTATGAACAAGGTGCGCCGCTGGCACCGGAGATCGCGCAGTTTCCGTATCACGCGGGCCTGATGGCGGACGAGCAACATCACTACGGCGAAGCCGTGCGCTTTTATCAGCGCGCACTGCAACTCGACCCCAAGTTGCTGCTCGCCGAAGGCCAGTTGCTGTTCGTGCTGCGGCGCGAATGCGACTGGTCCGCAACCGAACCCCTTGCCCGCCGCATCCGTGCGCGCGCACTGGACGGCTCCGGTTCCATCGATCCGTTCGCGTTCCTTGCCGAAGATGCTACCGCTGCGGAACAACTCGCCTGCGCGCGGGCGCGCGCCGCGCGGGTGGCGCACGACGCGCAACCCTTGCAACGGCATCTGCGCCTCGGGCGCACGCAGCGCGTCGAGGGTACGCCACCGCGGGTCGGATTCCTCTCGGCGGGATTCCATGCGCACGCCACGGCCTTGCTGACGGTGGCGATGTTCGAAGCGCTCGGCCAGCGCGACGATCTGGAACTGCACCTTTTCGCCACCACGCCCGATGATCGCAGCGACGTGCGCGCTCGCCTGCGCGCGGCCTCCCGCGGCTTCCACGAACTGCCGGGGCAGCCCGCGACTGCGATCGCGCAACGCGTGCACGATGCCGGCATCGACATCCTCGTCGACGTGGACGGTTGGTGCGCGGGCGGCATGCCGGGCGCACTTGCGATGCGTCCCGCGCCAGTGCAAGCCAGCTGGTTGGCCTACCCCGGCAGCTCGGGCGCGCCCTTCATCGACTATCTGGTCGCCGATCCGTTCCTGATTCCCGAACCGCTGCAGCGCTATTACTCGGAAGCCATCGCCTACCTGCCGCGCTGCTACCAGCCTTCCGACCCGAATCGTCCGATCGCCGCGGTGCCGCCGCGCTCGGTGTTCGGCTTGCCCGACGACGGCGTGGTGTTCGCGAGCTTCAACAATTCCTGGAAACTGAACGCGGCGAGCTTCGCCCGCATGTGCGCCGTGTTGCGCGAAGTGCCCGGCAGCGTCCTGTGGCTGCTGGCCACCGACCGCACCGCCGATGCCAACCTGCGTGCGGCGGCGAAGGCACAGGGCCTCGATCCACGCCGAGTGGTGTTCTCGCCCGCGCTGCCGCACCTGCAACACCTCGCGCGCTACCGCCTGGCCGACCTGTTCCTCGACACCAATCCGTACAACGCCCACACCACGGCGTCCGACGCCATCTGGGCCGGCTGCCCGGTGCTGACGCGACCCGGCGAAACCTTCGCTTCGCGCGTGGCCGGCAGCCTCAACCATTACCTTGGCATGCCCGAGCTGATCACGCGCGACGATGCCGCCTTCGTTGCGACCGCCGCCCGCTACGGCAACGACCCCGCGGTGCTGAAGACCCTGCACGAACGCCTCGCCAGCCAGCGCGAGCGCTCGGGGCTGTTCGACATGCAGGCCTACGCGCAGGATTTCGTGGCGCTGTTGCACGCGATGGACCAGCGCCAACTGCAGCGCTTGCCACCCGCCAACATCAACCTGCCGCAACCCGAAATCGAAGATTGAGTTACCCTCGCAGCATGACTGCCAACGACCAGTTCGTTCCACTCGACATCGCGGTACTGACGGTATCGGACACGCGTTCGCTGGCCGAGGACAGTTCCGGCCAGTTCCTCGCCGACGCCCTCGTCGAAGCCGGCCACCGCCTGCACGAACGCAAGCTGCTGCGCGACGACCGCTACGCGATCCGCGCACAAGTTGCAGCATGGATCGCCAACCCTGCCATCCACGGCGTGCTGATCACCGGCGGCACCGGCTTCACCGGGCGCGATTCCACGCCGGAGGCCATCCGCCCGCTGCTCGACAAGGAGATGCCCGGCTTCGGCGAACTGTTCCGCACCGTCAGCTTCGACGAGATCGGCACGTCGTCGCTGCAGTCACGCGCCTTCGCGGGACTCTCGAACCAGACCTTCGTGTTCGCCCTGCCCGGTTCGACATCGGCCTGCCGCACCGCGTGGGACAAACTGCTGCGCGCGCAACTCGATGCGCGCACGCGGCCATGCAACCTGGTCGGCCTGCTGCCGCGCCTTGGCGAGCATTGACCTGGACGGGTCGCCTGCACGCAGGCTCCTGCATCTCGCTCCAGCCTGCTCGGCGCATGATCGAAAAAACATCCCCCTCAATCCCCCTTCCTGTGGAAGGGGGAAGACAAGCACATGCCGTCCTGCCTATCCCCCCCCTCCGCAGGAAGGGGGAAGACAAGCACATGCCGTCCCGCCCCCCTTCCGCAGGAAGGGGGAAGACAAGCACATCTCGTCCTGCCCTATCACCCGGTGGATTCAACTTTTAATCCACCCCCCCTTCCGCAGGAAGGGGGTCGACGCGCAGCGCCGCGCATCGCGCGAGCGCGCAGCGACGGGGGGATGTGCTCCGAATATCGCGACTCAACGGATCACGAAACCGTGCATGTCCTGCCCAGGCATGTCTTCGCGCATCACCGATCCGACGCGCGCAGACGGTGGACCATGCTGCAACCACGCTTCCAGTTCGGCCAGTGCATCATCCGTCCCGCTCGCCACGACTTCGACGCTGCCATCGACGAGGTTCCTCGCATGCCCGGCGAGACCCAGCCGCAACGCCTGCTCGCGCGTGGACGCGCGGAAGAACACGCCTTGCACGCGACCCGTGACGAGGTAGCGGGCGCAGGGCATCGTCACTTTCCCGATGGTCTGGGCGACGGTTCTGAGGCCGCGGCAGTCGCTTCGGCGATGGCTTGCGCCAGCAGCTTGGCCGTTACCGGCCCGACGAAGGGTTTGGCGATGCGGCCATCGGGCGCAATCAGGTACGTGGTCGGCAAACCCAACGGTGCCGGGAAGCCGCCCGGTGCGCGATCGGTTGGCACCTGTGCGAGCGGGTAGTCGACGGGGTGCTTCTTCGCGAACTTCACGACGTCGGCGCGCGGCGAGTTGTCCCACGCCAAACCAATCGCGGTGACGTTCTTGTGGCTGGCGACGAACCGCGAGATCGCCGGCATCTCCTCGATGCACGGTCCGCACCAGGTCGCCCAGAAGTTGACGATCACCCAGCGGCCGCGCTCGGCGGCGAGGTTGAAGGTCTTGCCACCCAGCGTCGTCACCACGAGTCGTGGCAACGGCGCCGCGGTCGGACTTTGCGCGCATACCGCGCCGGCAAATAACGCGAGCACGCATGCCGCTGCCACCACGACCCGACGAATGTTCACTTTGTTCATGGCGATGACTTCCCGGAATTCGTCTGCAATACATCGGAATCCTGCGCCACGAACACCGATCGCAGCGACACCGCAAGGCTTTCGCGCAGCCCTGCTTCGGCGCGCTGCAGGGCAACCCTGGCTTCCTGCGGCAAGCCCGCTGCCGCGCGCTGCAGCGAGACCGCGTCGGCGGGCAAGCGGTAGTCGCCGGAGGCCAGCAGGTCGGCCAGCGTGACGCCGTCGAGATCGCGCGCCAGCACCCACTCGCGCGCTTCGGTGCGCCGCACCAGGCCCGCGCCTTGCAAGTCGTCGAGGTAGCGTTGCAGCATCTCGCCACGCAGGAAGCGCTCGCGCTGGGAGATCGCGGCCTCGGTCAAGCCGCGACCCTCGCGCTGCGCAATCACGAAGTGCTGCAGCACCCGCAGCAGGCCGATGAATTCGCAACGTGGCGGCAGCAGCTCATCCTTGTGCCGGTATTCGAAACCGTTCAGCGCGGCGGTGAGTGTCGCGCCCAGCAGCACGATCACCCACGACAGGTAGATCCAGATCAGGAAAATCGGAATCGCCGCCAGCGCCCCGTAGATTTCGCGGTAGCTCGCGACGTGGTGCACGTACAGGCCGAAACCCTTGCGGGCCAGTTCGAACAACAGCGCGGCGAGCAGCGCCCCGATCAGTGCATGTCGCCAACGCACCCGGCAGTTGGGAATCAGCACGTACATCAGGAACATCGCCAACAGCGTGGCCGCGAAGGGCACCATCCCCACCAGCCGCAGGCCGAACACGCCTTGTTCGACCGCGCCATGCAGCAGCGGCTGCGCGAGCATCCAGGAACTCGCCGCCACGCCCGCCACCACCAGCAACGGCCCCAGCGACAGCGCAGCCCAATACAACAGGAAACGCGCGCCGCCCTTGCGCCGTACCGGCACGCGCCAGATGCGGTTGAAGCGTTCCTCGATGCTGGCCATCATCAGCAGCGCGCTGACCAGCAGCACCAGCACCCCGGCCACCGTCAGGCGGCTGGCGTTGCCGGCGAACAGGAGCAGGTATCCTTGCACCGTTTCGCCGGCCGCCGGCACGAAATTGTGGAAGATGAAGTTGCTGAGGCGGTCGCGCAGTTCGGCGAACACCGGAAACACCGACAGCATCGCGAACATCGCCGCCAGCAGCGGCACGATCGCGAACAGTGACGTGAACGACAATGTGCCTGCCGCTTCGAAGCAGCGGTCGTCGCGAAACTGGCGCCACAGGAATTTCGCGAACGAGCGCAGGCGATCGCGGTATTGATACAGGTTGGCGGCGGACAAACGATTCACGCGGCGAGGCTAGCGCATTCCCGAGGCAAAGGCATCCGGCACGACATGGAAATCCTGGTTCTCTACTACAGCCGCCACGGCAAGGTCGCGCAACTGGCGCGCCTGATCGCGCGCGGCGTCGAGGAAGTCGATGGCGTCAGCGCGCGCGTGCGCCAGGTGCCGCCCGTTGCACCCGTCACCGAAACCGCGGCGCCGCCGGTGCCCGAGGACGGCGCCCCCTACGTGGCCTTGAGCGACCTCAAGGAGTGTGAGGGCCTGATCATGGGCAGCCCCACCCGCTTCGGCAACATGGCGGCGCCCCTGAAGCACTTCCTCGACACGACCATCGCCGAATGGGTCTCGGGCGCACTGCTCGGCAAGCCCTGCGCGGTATTCACCTCCACCGCGACCATGCACGGCGGCCAGGAATCGACCCTGTTGTCGATGCTGCTGCCGCTGTTGCACCACGGCATGCTGGTGGTCGGCATCCCGTTCACCGAAGCCGCGCTCAACGACACGACGACAGGCGGCACGCCCTACGGCGCGAGCCACGTCGATGGTGTCAACCGCGACCAGCGCAACCCGATCAGCGAGGACGAGCGCAAGCTGGCGCGCGCGCTCGGCCGCCGCGTCGCCGACGTCGCGCGGCGGCTGGCGGTGAATCCGTGAACGCGCAAAATGCGCAACGCATCGGCTTCGCGGCGTGGGCGGCGTTGGCGGTGCTGCAGGTCGTCTGGCACGCGTGGCTGCTGCCGCCGGCCCGGATGCCGATCGGCGTGGCGTTGCTGATCGCGCTGCTGCCGCTGGCGGTGCCGTTGTTGTATTGGCGAGCCCCGCGCAAGGCGCTGCTGCTGGCGGGCATGATCGGTCTTTTCTACTTTTGCCACGGCATCGCCGAGGCCTGGGCCGCGCCGCGTGAACGCGCGTTGGCCTTGATCGAGGCCGCGCTGGTGGTGGTGCTGGTCATCTCGCAGGCACGCAAACCGAAGCGGCGCAAGACGTCCGCCTGAGCGATCGCAGCGCGGGCTGGCGCGCGCCGCGCGATGGGGTTACGGTGCAGGCCAGCAAGTCGTACCGGAGCCCGCCATGCGTTTCGTCCAAGCCGCGCCGCAACTTCCCGACCCGTGGCGCAACGACGTCGTGTTGCGCTCGTGCCTCGAACGCATCCTTCCCGAAGCGCAGCGCCGGGCCATGGACGCCGATTGCGCGGCACTCGGCGAGTACGCGGTCAGCCAGTACGCGCGCCAGGCTGCCACGTCGCCCAGCGAACCCATCCTTGCCCAGTGGGACGTCTGGGGCCATCGCATCGACCGCATCGAGTTGACCGAGACCTGGCGCGAAGGACCGTCCATCGCGGCGACGCGCGGACTGGTCGCCGATGGCCACGATCACACGCTCGGCGAGTTTTGCCGCGTGCAGCAGTTCGCCAAGGTCTGCCTGTACCACGTCGCCAGTGCGTTCTATTCCTGCCCCCTGGCGATGACCGATGGCGTCGCCACCACTTTGCGCGACGCCCCTAACGCCGACGTACGCGAGCGCGTGCTGCCGCATCTGCTCAGTCGCGATCCCGCGACGTTCTGGACCAGCGGCCAATGGATGACCGAAACCATCGGCGGCTCCGACGTCGGCGACAGCGAAACCGTTGCGCGCCAGCACGCCGATGGCAGCTGGCGCCTGAGCGGGCGCAAATGGTTCACTTCGGCGATCGTCTCGGAAGTGGCGCTGGCGTTGGCGCGTCCCGAGGGCAATCCGGCCGGTGGCGACGGCCTCGCGCTGTTCTGCGTCGCGACCCACCGGTCCGACGGTAACTGGAACGGCATCACCGTCGACCGCCTGAAGGACAAACTGGGCACGCGCGAATTGCCGACCGCGGAAATCCACCTCGACGGCACCGTTGCCGAACTGGTGGGCGAGCCGCGCCACGGCGTGCGCGCGATCGCCCCGGTGTTGCAGGTGACGCGGCTGTGGAACGTGTTCGGCGCACTCTCGACCATGCAACATTGCCTCGCGCTGACGCGCGATTACGCCAGCCGGCGCAAGGCCTTCGGCCGCTTGCTCGCCGAGCAACCGCTGTACATCGACATGCTGGCGGTGATGGAAGCCGCCTATGCGGCGGCAATGCAACTGGGCATGGAAGTCGCGCTGCTGCTGGGCCGCACGGAATCCGGCCGCGGCAACGAGCGCGACGCGGCGCTGCACCGGCTGCTGACGCCGCTGGCGAAACTGTGGGTTTGCAAGCTCGGCACGCAGACCGCCTCGGACACCATCGAAGCCTTCGGCGGTATCGGCTACCTCGAAGACAGCGGCGTGCCACGGCTGTTGCGCGACGTGCAGGTACTGTCGATCTGGGAAGGTTCCGGCAACGTGCAGGCGCTGGACTTCCTGCGCGCGCTCGGGAAGGTAGGCATGGAGCCGCTGGTGACCGCCGTCGATGGCTGGCTGGAAGAGGCCGATGGCTCGCTGCCGCGCGCGGACGCCGAAGCGATCCACGCCACGATCCGCCACGCCGACACCTGGATGCGCGATCACGCCGGCGACGCCGACGCGCTGCAGGCCGGCGCATCGCGTCTGGCGTTCACCTGCGCGCATGCAGTCGCCGCGGCGCTGCTGGCGCGGCATGCGGCGTGGATGCAAACGCACCACGAAGACTCCGCGTTTGCATCCATGGCGCACCGATTCTGCGCGCAAGGGCTGGACCGGATCATCGAGCTGTAGCAACGCGGCGGCGCGACACGGCATCAAAAAAACCAAGCCGCCCGAAGGCGGCTTGGTTGATGACAATTGCTGATTCGCTCAGTGCTGGCTGGCCGGATGGCTGGCGGGTGGCGCCGGCGCGACCTCGGGCGGGTTGGCGGCAGGCTTGCCGCTGCCCTTGCCGGAGTTGTTGTCGCGCGGATGCCAATCGCGCGGCGGGCCGGGTTCGCGGCCGTCCATGATCGCCGCAATCTGTTCCTTGTCGATGGTCTCGTACTGCAACAAGGCCGCAGCCATCGCGTGCAGCTTCTCGATGTCGCCGGTGAGGATCTGGCGGGCGCGGTTGTAGGCGTTGTCGATCAATTCGCGCGTGGCGATGTCGATCTTGCGCGCGGTTTCGTCCGACACATTCTTGTGCTGCGACACCGAGCGGCCGAGGAACACCTCTTCCTCTTCCTCGGCATACGTCATCGGGCCGAGTTCGGTGGAAAGCCCGTACTTGGTGACCATGTCACGCGCCAGCGCCGTGGCGCGCTGGATGTCGTTGGAGGCGCCGGTGGTGACTTTTTCGGTGCCGAAAATCAGTTCCTCGGCGACGCGACCGCCGAACAGGCTGGCGAGCCGGCTTTCCAGCGACAGCTTGCTGTGACTGTAGCGATCCTGCTCCGGCAGGAACATGGTCACGCCAAGCGCGCGCCCGCGCGGAATGATGGTGACCTTGTGCACCGGGTCGTGGTCGGGTACCGACAGGCCGACGATCGCGTGGCCGGATTCGTGGTACGCGGTGAGTTTCTTCTCGTCCTCGCTCATGATCATGGAGCGCCTCTCGGAGCCCATCATGATCTTGTCCTTGGCGCGCTCGAAGAAATCCATCTTCACGTCGCGGGCGTTTTCACGCGCCGCGAACAGCGCGGCCTCGTTGACGAGGTTGGCGAGATCGGCGCCGGAGAATCCGGGGGTACCACGTGCGATCACCATTGGATCGACATCGGCGGCGACCGGCACCTTGCGCATGTGTACTTTCAGGATCTGCTCGCGGCCCTTCAGGTCGGGCAACGGCACCACCACCTGGCGGTCGAAACGCCCCGGGCGCAACAGCGCGGGATCGAGCACGTCGGGGCGGTTGGTGGCGGCGATCACGATCACGCCCTCAGAGCCCTCGAAACCGTCCATCTCGACCAGCAACTGGTTGAGGGTCTGCTCGCGCTCGTCGTGGCCACCGCCGAGGCCGGCGCCGCGATGGCGGCCGACCGCGTCGATTTCGTCGATGAAGATGATGCACGGCGCGTGCTTCTTGGCCTGCTCG
>DASSRT010000062.1:0-8949 GCA_035701705.1 Rhodanobacteraceae bacterium | reverse complement strand
CGTTGCGCGAATCGCGGGTGATCGATTGCACGAAGCTGCCGCCGGCATTGACGAAGGTCCGCTGCTGTTCCAGCTGGATCGTCTTGGCTTTGTCATTGTCAAGCAAGTCCCAGTGCAGGCCGATCACCATTTTGTGGAAGCCGAGCGGCGTGGAGTCGGCATTTTTCACGGTGTCGCGCGCATTGGCCGACAAGTTGGCCGGGGTGAATGCGCTTGCAAGCTGGTCATCGGGATTGGCCAGGATACTTTTTACCGACACGCCGGTGGCGCAGCCGGCGAGAGCCAGAAGCGCCGGGAGACAAATCGCCGCGTACATCAGGGTGGGGGTCTTCAATGCAGGTCTCCTGGTGGATTGCGATTGCGGGAAGACAGAACCGCGCGGCGCGCTCATTCGCGGGCCGCGCACACACGGTACGTCTTGACGCACGGTTGGGTAAATCGCCGGCGACTGACGTCGGAACGCATGCCGCGTCACTCGATCGTCGCCGCGATGACCTTGGCGGTCGAATGGGCGGTCGAGGAATTGGAATACACCGGCACCGCGAGTCCATAGGCATCAAGGTAGGCGTATCGCTCCATGCCGGAAACGACGCCATTGGCGTTGTAGCTCGTGCAGGTGACGTTGCGCGCCTGCCCGGTGAACGACGCGAACAGTCGTGATGCGGCGTAGGCCTTGTCGATCTTGCAGCTGCTGCGGCTGTCGAACGGGTCGGTCGCGCCGCCCTTGCCATTGTCGAAACCCAGCGAGAAGTCGTAGTCAAGCGTCGTTGCATTCGCGGTGATCGGATCGAAGTGCTTGACCGCGACGGGAACCACCATCAGCCCCGCGTCCGCCGCCGCCATGGACAGCGACTGCCATTTGAAATTGTAGAGGCCGCGATAGGACAGCATGTAGTACTGACGCAGCGGGACGTTGTTGCGCAATGTGGTAATCCGGCCCATCACGAAGCTGTCGCCGGCATTGGTCAGATCCAGCTTCTGGGTCGTGTGGTAACTGGTCGCCGCGTTGCCCGTGTCCACCGCCCAATCCAGCGTCAGTGTGGCCTTGTGGAAACCAAGCGGCCCCGCGTCGGCATGCGCGAGTGCATCGCGCACCGGGGCTGCCACGGAGTCCGGCTTGAAATTCGTGCCGAGGTAGCCGGCCGGATCGGCGAGCACCGTCTTCACGGCAACCGAGGGCGGCAGGGCGCACGCCGACAGCAGGGCGGCAGCAAGCGTGCAGATGGCGAGCGCGATGATCGACTTCGGATTCGGGTTCATGTCATCTCCAGGGGTTGCTGCAACCGATTTGCGTGGTTCGTCGGGCACGGGCATGCCTTCGGGGCTCACGGTTTGCGGGCCCTGGAGCGCATTTCGCGGTGCGACAGGCGAGTCACTCTAACCGCCGGCGTGAGGCTGGCGCAACGCGGTGGCCGACATTTTTACGCAGCCTCTGCGCTCTGCGATAATCCCGGCATGAGTGAACCTCGCGTCGTTGACGCCAGTGAAATGCCGGCCGAGCAGGTGGTCGAAGCCAGTGTCCGCCCGCGCACGCTGGCCGAATATGTCGGTCAGGCGACGATGCGCGAGCAGCTGGCGCTGTCGATCGAGGCCGCGAAGAAGCGCGGCGAGGCGCTCGACCATGTGCTGGTGTTCGGGCCGCCGGGACTCGGCAAGACCACCATCAGCCACGTCGTCGCCAACGAACTCGGCGTCAACCTGCGCTCCACCTCGGGCCCGGTGCTGGAACGTGCGGGCGACCTCGCGGCGCTGCTGACCAACCTGCAGCCGCGCGACGTGCTGTTCATCGACGAGATCCATCGCCTTTCGCCGGTGGTGGAAGAAGTGCTGTACCCGGCGCTGGAGGATTTCCAGATCGACATCATGCTGGGCGAAGGCCCGGCTGCGCGTTCGATCAAACTGGATCTGCCGCCGTTCACCCTGGTCGGCGCCACCACCCGCGCCGGCATGCTCACCTCGCCGCTGCGCGATCGCTTCGGCATCGTGCACCGGCTGGAGTTCTACAGCGCGGAAGAGCTGGCCACGATCGTGGCGCGCTCGGCGCGCATTCTCGACATCCCCTGCGACGACGACGGCGCGCGCGAGATCGCGCGGCGTTCGCGCGGCACCCCGCGCATCGCCAACCGCCTGTTGCGGCGTGCCCGCGATTACGCCGAAGTTCGCGCGGGCGGGCGCATCACGCGCGCGGCCGCGGCCGCGGCGCTCGAAATGCTGAAGGTGGATGAGGGCGGTTACGACGAGCTGGACCGCCGCTTGCTGCGCCTGATCCTGGAACAGTTCGACGGCGGTCCGGTGGGCGTGGAATCGCTGGCCGCGGCGCTGGCCGAGGATCGCGACACCATCGAAGACGTGCTGGAACCGTTCCTGATCCAGCAGGGCCTGCTGGCGCGCACCGCACGCGGGCGCACCGCCACCAGCAAAGCCTGGCGGCACTTCGGGCTGAAGCCACCGCAGGGCACCGAAGCGGAGCTGAACCTCTTCACCGAAAGGGGGTCAGAATGATGTTTCCCGACTCGTCTGCTCAACCGGCATTCAGTTGGCGGACACGGGTTTACTGGGAAGATACCGATGCGGGTGGCGTGGTGTACCACGCGGGTTACCTCAGGTTTCTGGAGCGCGCGCGAACCGAGTGGATGCGCGCGAGCGGACTGGGACAACAGGCGTTGCGCGAACGATATGGCGTGATCTTCGTGGTACGCGAACTCGACATTGCTTTCGACAAACCGGCGCAGCTCGATGACGAGCTGGACGCCACGGTGTGCCGCGTGCGCCTGCGCGGCGCCAGCCTCGATATCGGCCAGGCCATCGTGCGTGCCGCCGACGGTGTCACGCTGGCACGCGCCGACGTGCGCATCGCCTGCGTCGACGCTGCTGCGTTCGCGCCCGCCAGAATTCCCGCCGACGTCGCGGCATTGATTGAACAAGGAACCCCGCAAGCATGAACGGCTCCATCAACATCTTCGACCTGGTGCTGCATGCCAGCTGGCCGGTGAAGATCGTCCTCCTGATCCTGGTCATTTTCTCGTTCACGTCGTGGGTGATCATCTTCCGCAAGAAGGCGATGCTGGACGGAGCGACCCGCGACGCCGACGGCTTCGAGGAGCGCTTCTGGTCCGGCATCGACCTCGCCGCGCTGTTTCGCGAGATCGGCAAGCGCGCGGGCGAAGCGGGCGGCCTCGCGGCCGTGTTCGAGTCCGGCTTCCGCGAATTCGTGCGCCAGCGCCAGCGCGGCGGCGAAGACCGGCGTGCGGTGCTGGAAGCGTCCGAGCGCGCGATGCGCGTGGCCGGCACGCGTGAAGTCGAGAAACTCGAACGCAATCTCGAATACCTCGCCAACGTCGGCTCGATCAGCACCTACGTGGGCCTGTTCGGAACGGTGTGGGGCATCATGGTGGCGTTCCAGGGCCTGGGCAGCCTGAAGCAGGCCACGATCGCAACCGTCGCGCCGGGCATTTCCGAAGCGCTGGTGGCGACCGCGATGGGCCTGTTCGCCGCGATCCCGGCGGTGTGGGCGTACAACCGTTACTCCACCCGGCTTGAGCGGTTGACGGTGCGCTACGACACCTTCCAGGAAGAACTTTCCTCGGTGCTGCACCGGCAGATGCAGATGGAGCCGCCGCCAGCGCACGCGCATTCCGAAGCGCGGGTGGGCTAGGGGCGATCGCCATGGCCTTGCAACATCGCCGCCAACGCCGCCGCCGGATGGCGGAAATCAACATCGTGCCGTACATCGACGTGATGCTGGTGCTGCTGATCATCTTCATGGTCACCGCGCCGATGCTGAACCTCGGCGCCGACATCCAGCTGCCGCAGTCGGCCGCCAAGGCCTTGCAGGACGAAAAACAGCCGGTGGTGGTGCGGGTCGACAGGCAGGGCGATGTGTTCCTCGTCCTCGGCAAGGGTGTGCCGGAAAAGGTGGACGACGCCACTTTGGTCAAGGAACTGTCCGCCTTCGTCAAGCAGGATCCCAAGGTTTCGGTGTTGCTGGGCGGCGACAAGCGCGTCGACTACGGCCGCGTCAACCAGGTGCTGGGCCTGCTGCAACAGGCCGGCGTCGCCAAGGTCGGATTGATGAGCCAGCCGCAAACCACGCTGGTACCTGCGGGCAATGGAAAACGCTGACGTCACGCCACGCGCGGTCGTCTACGCCGCGCTGCTGCATCTCGGCATCGTCGGCTTTTTGGTGCTGGCGATGCTCAACTGCACGCGCTGGGAAAGCTTTTCCGACATGCTGCACCTGCCCGCGGCGATGCGCCCGGTGACGTGCAGCACCGTGCTGCAGCCGTTCGAAGGGCCGGTGATCGAGGCGACCCTCGTGGGGCCGGCTGGCGCACCGCCACCACCGGCCGCGCGCCACCAGCGCAAGGCCTCTCCACAGCATGAGCAGAAGGCCGAACCCAAACCGAAGCCGCCGCCGGCCGCCAACGTACGCGTGTTGCCGACGCCGGTTCCGCAGCCGCAATTGAAGGATCAGGAAAAAATCGCGCAGATTGCCGAGCAGAAGGCCGAACAGGCCAAACAGGCGCAGGAAGAGCAGCAGAAACAGCGCATGGCCGAATTGACCAAGGAAAAGGAAGCCGAACGCATCCTGAAGGAGCTGGCGAAGATCAAGGCCCAGAGCGCCGCGCAGCAGCGCCGGGTCAACCTTGAGCAACAAAAGGCCGCGCAACTGGCGGACCTGCGCAAGTCCAGCGAAAGCCAGAGCGCGGAAAATGTGCCGGTTGCCAAGCAGGCGATGACGGGCCAGGCAGGCAAAAACACCGATGCCTACGCGGCGGCCTTGACCAACGTGATCACGAGCAACTGGAACCGGCCCTTCGACACGCCGCCGGGTACCGTGTGCCCGATCGAGATCAAGCAGACACGGGGGGGTCAGGTTCAGGATGTCAAAGTATTGCCCAGTTGCCCCTTGAACGACGTCGGCAAGCATTCGGTGCAGGCGGCCGTATGGAGTTCATCGCCGTTGCCGTACCGGGGCTTCGAAAAGGAATTCGTGCCCGACCTCACCTTGAATTTCATCACTCCCGCGCAGCAATGAAAGGCTTGTCAACCATGCGAATGCCGAAACTCCTGTTGGGTCTTCTCCTCACGGCGTGCGCCGCACTTTTCGCGACGCAGGCAGGCGCGCAGAGCCTGACCCTGCAGATCGTCAACGGCGTGCCATCGGCCATTCCGATCACCGTGGTGCCGTTCGGACAGGACGGCTCCGGCCCCGCCTCGCCGATCAACGTCGCCGCCATCGTCAGCATGGATCTGGATCGCTGTGGCGTGTTTCGCACCCTGCCAACGAGTGAAATCGTGCAGTCGCCCAGCACCGGCGCCGAGATCAAGTTCGCGACCTGGAAGCAGTTGAAGCAGGACTACATCGTGGTCGGCCGCACGTCCTACGCCAACGGCGTGCTCACCGCCAACTTCGAATTGTGGGACGTCAACAAGCAGCAGAAGCTGCTGGCGATGCCGATTTCCAAGCAGGGCAGCGACCTGCGCCGGGTCGCGCACCAGATCGCCGACCAGATCTACCAGAAGATCACCGGCAAGCGCGGTGCGTTCGACACCCGCATCGCCTACGTCACGATGGTGGGCCTTGGCGACAAGGCGCAGTACTCGCTGGTGATCGCCGATTCCGATGGCTACAACGTGCAGCACGTGGTGCGCTCGCATGAAGCCTTGCTGTCGCCCACCTGGTCACCGGATGGCAAGGAACTCGCCTACGTTTCCTTCGAGAGCGGCAACTCGGCCATCTACATCCAGAACGTCGCGACCGGTGCGCGCACGCTGGTTTCCAACCGCCCCGGCATCAATGGTGCGCCGCGTTTCTCGCCGGATGGCAAGAGACTCGCGGTGAGCCTGTCGTTCCAGGGCAACCCGGAGATCTACATCCTGGATCTGGCAACCGGGGCACTCACCCGGTTGACCCACAATCTTGCGATCGACACCGAGCCCTCGTGGACGCCGGACGGCCAGAACATCATCTTCACCTCGGACCGCTCCGGCAAGCCGCAACTGTATGAAATTCCAGCCGCGGGCGGCGCGCCGCAGCGCCTGACTTTCCAGGGCCAGTACAACGCCGACGTGTCGGTGAGCTTCGACGGCAAACAGCTGGCCATGGTGCAGGGCAACGGAAACGTGTATCGTATTGCCGTGATGGACCGCTCCCTTGGCGGTCAGGAGCATTTCGTTTCCCCCGGGAATCTCGACGAATCTCCAAGCTGGGCACCCAACGCCAGCATGCTCCTCTACGCAGCCACCGAAGGTCCTCGCGGCGTCCTGTATGCCGTGTCGGCAGACGGGCGGGTGCGCCAACGGCTGGTATTGAGCGACGGCGATGTCCGCGAGCCCGCCTGGGGACCGTACCGGAATCCTTGACGCCACATTGACCATCACCCTGATTGAATGACCGTTGCAAACCCACCCTCACGCACACAAGAAGGAACGTTTCGCCATGAACGCAACTGTTCGCGTCTCCATAGTTGCCCTGTTTTGCCTCGCCGCCGCTGCCTGCGCCAAGAAGCAGGAAGTCAAGCCGGCCACCGTTGAACCGACCCCGGCGCCTGTCGTTGCCCAGACCAGCGGCGCGTTCACGCCGGCCGACCTGCAGACCAACGAGTGCCTGCGTACCCGCGTCATCTACTTTGATTTCGACAAGAGCGAAATCAAGTCCGATTTCGACGCCGTCATCGCCTGCCACGCCAAGTACCTGCGTGACCGCCCGATGGCGCGCATGACGCTGGAAGGCAACACCGACGAGCGCGGTACCCGCGAGTACAACCTCGGCCTCGGTGAGCGCCGTGGCAATGCCGTCGCCAGCGCGCTGGAAGCCGCCGGTGCCTCGGCCGACCAGATCAAGGTCGTGAGCTACGGTGAAGAGCGCCCGGTCTGCCGTGAGCACAACGAGGCTTGCTGGCACCAGAACCGCCGCGTCAACATCTCGTACACCGTCGAGTGACGGGTGTGACGGTGACTTCGCGCAGGCGAGGCCTGCCACGCAAAGTCGTGACGATCATGGCCGCTTCGGCGGCCATGATCGTTGTCGGCAGCGTTCCGAATCCCGCACGCGCGCAGGATGCGACACCACCGCCACCGTCGAACAGCCTCGCGCTGTTCAACCGGATCCAGTCGCTGCAAGCGCAATTGCAACAACTGCAGGGCCAGATCGAGGTCCTGCAGCACCAGTTGAACCAGGCCCGGCAGGCCGACCAGAAACGCGCCGATGCGCTTGAGGCACGGCTCGCGAAGCTGGAGCACACCGCCACGCCCGCGAGTTCGGCCACGGCGCCAACGCCGGCCAACGCCGGCACCGCACCACCCACCCCGATACCCGCGCCGGCACCGATGTCGGCGGCCGACACCGCCGCTGCGCAAAGTGCGTATGCCGCCGCCTTCAAGGCGCTGCGCGAGGACAACTATGTCGAATCCGCGCGTGCATTCCGCGCCTTCATCGACAAGTATCCGCAGAGTCCGCTGGTTTCCAATGCGTATTACTGGCTGGGCGGCTCGTACGCAGTCACCCAGAATTACAAGGTCGCACTGGCCGCGTTCCAGACGCTGCTGCAGAAGTATCCGCACAGCGACAAGGCGCCGGAAGCCGAACTTCGCATCGCCGATTGCCAGATCGGCTTGAAGGAATACGCTGCCGCGCGCGTGACCTTGCAGGCCGTCATCAAGGCGTACCCGGGCACCTCGCTGGAACAGCGTGCGCGCGCGAAACTGCGGAACCTCCCGGCAGCCCACGGCGCGAAGTGAGGCGCCGATGACGCCCCACGATCCTGTATCGCGGCACGCCGTCGTGCTCGTATCCGGCGGGATGGATTCCGCGGTCACGCTTGCGCTGGCGCGCGCGCGCGGCTGCACCTGCCATGCGCTTTCCGTGGACTATGGCCAGCGGCACGCGTCGGAACTCGCCGCCGCCGGGCGCGTCGCGAAGATGATGGGTGCCATCGAGCACAAGACCGTGCGGGTCGACCTGCGCAGCATCGGCGGCTCCGCCCTGACCGCCGACATCGCCGTGCCCGAGCATGTGGACGTACACGGTGAAGCGGACATCCCCGTCACCTACGTGCCTGCCCGCAACACCATCATGCTGGCGATTGCGCTGGGCTGGGCCGAAACCCTGGACGCGCGGGACCTGTTCTGCGGCGTCAATGCCGTCGATTACTCTGGCTATCCCGATTGCCGCCCCGCGTTCGTCGCGGCGTTCGAGTCCCTTGCCAACCTCGCGACCAAGGCCGGGGTCGAGGGCAAGGGGCTGCGCGTGCACGCACCCTTGATCCACATGAGCAAGGCCGACATCGTGCGCGAAGGCATGCGCCTCGACGTCGACTTCTCGGCTACCGTTTCCTGCTACCGCGCCGATGCGGACGGGCGTGCCTGCGGCCACTGCGATGCCTGCGTCCTGCGCGCGCGCGGTTTCGTCGATGCGGGCGTCGACGATCCGACGCACTACGTTCCCGGCGCGTGACCCGTTAGAATGCGCGGCTTGCGCTGTTGCGTCGCGGGTGTGATCGCAGCCTTCGCGATATGGCTTCCGGCAGCGTGAGAAGGGCAGGGGCAAGGTGGGAGTGCGTTGCTGAGTCGTGGCAGCGTGGCCCTCACCCGCTTGCCCTGTCCCGCGAGCGGGAGAAGGGGAGTGTCGTCGCGCTACGTGCGACGGCGTTGTTTGATTGAAGCGGGGCCGTTAGCTCAGCGGTAGAGCAGTGGACTTTTAATCCATTGGTCGATGGTTCGATCCCATCACGGCCCACCATATAATCAATAACTTATACGTAAGCCATCAAATCAGTAAGCTCTTCATTCAACTCTGGTGCCCGTTCGGTGCCCGTTCTCACCACAATGATGCAAGCCGGTGCAGTCGAGCAACGGGTGACCGCCCAAGCGATGTCATCGCACCATCCAAAGAGCCGATTTCCGGTGCCAGGCTGATCGCCACTCTCGACCACGTCAGCCTCAGCT
>DASSRT010000061.1:0-6139 GCA_035701705.1 Rhodanobacteraceae bacterium | reverse complement strand
CGCAGCATGGAGCGCTGGCTGGCGTTGCGCATGCGGTTGGCTTCGGACTGACGGGCGCGCTTTTTGGCGGACTGGATGTTGGCCACGGGGTGACTCCGGAGAATATTGGCGGAACGAAGCCGGTTAGTATCGCGGGAATGCGGGGAACAGTCAATCGTTTCGGGTCCCGAGTCCCGGAGTTTCCAGCATGACCCGCCCACCCAGCTTGCTGCGCGGGGTGTTCTCTTTCAGCAGCATGACCATGATTTCGCGCGTGCTGGGGTTGGCGCGCGACGTGTCGATCAGCCATGTGTTTGGGGTCAGCGCCGCGACCGATGCCTTCTTCATCGCGTTCCGCGTGCCCAATTTCATGCGCCGACTGTTCGCGGAAGGTTCGTTCTCGACCGCCTTCGTGCCGGTGTTCACCGAGGTCAAGCAGACCGGCAGCCACGCCGAATTGCGCGAACTGACCTCGCGTGTGGCCGGCACGCTGGCTGGGGTGTTGTTGGTGGTCGTGGCACTGGGCCTGATCTTTGCGCCGCAGGTCGCCACGGGTTTCGCGCCGGGTGCGCTGGACCAGCCGCACAAGTTCGATCTGACGATCCACCTGCTGCGGCTGACCATTCCGTACATCCTGTTCGTGTCGCTGACCGCGCTCGCCGGCGGCGTGCTCAACAGCTTCCACAAGTTCGCGCTGCCGGCGCTGGCGCCGGTGATCCTCAATCTGTGCCTGATTGCGGGCGCACTGGGACTGTCGCGCCTGCTCGCGGTGCCGATCGAAGCGCTGGGCTGGGCGGTGCTGGCGGCGGGCGTCCTGCAGTTGTTGTTCCTGCTGCCCGCGCTCCGGCGCCTCGACCTGCTGGCGTTGCCGCGCTGGGGCTGGAACCACCTGCAGGTCAGGAAGATCATGCGGTTGATGCTGCCGACCCTGTTCGGCTCGTCGGTGGCGCAGATCAACCTGTTGCTCGACACGATCGTGCTGTCGCTGCTGATCACGGGCTCGCAGACCTGGATGTACCAAGCCACGCGTTTCCTCGAGTTGCCGTTGGGCGTGTTCGGCGTTGCCTTCGGAACCGTGATCCTGCCGGCGCTGTCGCGCCATTTCGTGGCCGCCGATCGCGATGGTTTTTCGCACGCGCTGGACTGGGGCCTGCGCACAACGTTGCTGATCGCGCTGCCGGCGATGTGCGGACTGCTGCTGCTGGCGGAACCGGTGGTGGCGACGGTGTTCCAGAATGGCCGCTTCAATGCCTTCGACAGCCACATGACCGCGATCGCGGTGCTGGCGCTGGCCGCCGGGGTGCCCGCGATTGCGTTGACCCGCACCTTGCTGCCGGCGTTCTACGCGCGCCAGGACACAAAAACGCCCGTGAAGGCAGGCGTGGTCACGCTGGTTGCCAACATGGTTTGCAACTTCGCCTTGATCGCGCTGCTGTTCGAACTGTGGGCGCCGGCGGGCCTGAAGCAGGAATCGTGGCTGCAGGGCATCGCGCAGCAGCCGGGCCTGCACCTTGGCATGGCAATCGCGAGCTCGCTGACCAACTACCTGCAATTCGGCCTGCTGTGGTGGTACCTGAAACGCACCGGTGCGTACCAAACCCAGCCGGGTTGGACGCGGCATTGGTCGCGGATGCTGCTGGCCTGCGCGGCGATGGTGCTGGTGCTGGGCGCCGGCATCTGGCTCTGGCCATGGACCCAGTGGATGCATGAGGCGATCTTCGCGCGCATCTGGAAACTCGTCGTGCTGGTGGCGGCGGGTGGCGCGACCTACCTCGGCGTACTGTACGCGACGGGGTTCCGGATGAAGGATTTGCGCGCCACTTGAAGGCGAGCGTGCCGGAGCGTCGATCCGGCGGGTGTTTCGCGGCGGATGCGCGGTGGCGGCAGGCAAGTCCATGCCGGCCGGCCATGCGCGGACGCTTCGCAACAGCGCGCTTGGCCGAATCCCTGCAACCCGCGATAATGCCCAATTGATCCGGAGCGCGCGCATGTACGTCCAGCCCGCCGACGCACCCAAACGCAAGCCCGTCACCGTCCCCGGCCTGCGGGCGATGAAAGCGCGCGGCGAGAAGATCGTGGTGCTCACTTGCTATGACGCCAGCTTCGCCGCGCAGATGGAGGTGGCGGGCGTGGATGTGGTGCTGGTCGGCGATTCGCTGGGGATGGTGGTGCAGGGCAATACCAGCACCTTGCCGGTGACGTTGGATGACATCGTCTACCACACGCGCCTGGTGTCGCGCGGCGTCGCGGCGACCCTGTTGATTGCCGACATGCCGTTCATGCAGTTCCGCGATCCCGATATCGCGCTGGCCGCGGCGGCGCGCCTGATGGCGGAAGGCGGCGCGGCCATGGTGAAGCTGGAGGGTGGCAGCGATTGGGTGTGCGAAGTCATCGCCAGGCTCGTCAAGCACGACGTGCCGGTGTGCGCGCATCTCGGCCTCACGCCGCAGTCGGTGCACAAACTCGGCGGCTACCGCATGCAGGGCAAGACCGACGATGCTGCCGCGCGCTTGCGTGCCGAGGCGCGCGAGGTGGCGCTCGCGGGTGCGGAACTGCTGGTGCTGGAATCGGTGCCGGCGGCGTTGGCGGCGTCGATCACCAGGGAACTCGCGATCCCGACCATCGGGATCGGTGCCGGCGTCGATTGCGATGGCCAGGTACTGGTGAGCTACGACATGCTCGGCATCACGCCGGGCCGGCGCCCGAAGTTCAGCAAGGATTTCCTGAGCGGGCGCGGATCGGTGCGCGAGGCCATCGCGGCCTATGCCGAAGACGTGCGCGCCGGGCGCTTCCCGGGCTCCGAGCAGATCGCCGGATAACCCGGATGCGCACCGTCGCCGATGCCCGCTCCCTGCGCGCCACCGTGCAGGCCTGGCGCAAGGACGGCCAGACGATCGGCTTCGTGCCGACCATGGGCAACCTGCACGCGGGGCACTATTCGCTGATCGACCTGGCCCGGCGCCACGCCGACCGCGTGGTGGCGAGCGTGTTCGTCAATCCGACCCAGTTCGGGCCCGCCGAGGACTACACCCGCTATCCGCGCACCTTGGCGCAGGACAGTGTCGGCCTCGCCGAACACCACTGCGACCTGCTGTTCACGCCCGCGGTCGAGACGATGTATCCGTTCGGTCCGGAACAAGCGCTGTCGATCCACGTGCCGGTGATTGGTGACACCCTCGAAGGCGCGCACCGGCCCGGACATTTCGATGGCGTGGCCACCGTGGTCACGAAATTGCTGACCCTGGTGGCGCCGGACGTCTCGGTGTTCGGGCAGAAGGACTGGCAACAATTGCTGGTGGTGAAACGGCTGGTCAAGGAACTGGCACTGCCCATCGAGATCCTCGCCGGGCCGATCGTGCGCGAAGCCGATGGCTTGGCGATGTCCTCGCGCAACCAGTATCTCGACACCGCGCAGCGTGCGCAGGCGCCGCAACTGCACGCGACGCTCGAATGGATGCATGCTTCGCTGGCCGCCGGTCATCCGCGCGAAACCGTTGAGCGCGCCGCCAGCATGCGCCTGAAGCGCGGCGGATTCGAACCCGACTACGCGGTGATCCGGCGCGCGGGCGACCTGTCGGTGCCGATCGGCGATGAGCCCGCCGGCCTGATCGCCCTGGTCGCGGCCAAGCTTGGCGGTACGCGCCTGATCGACAACCTGTTGTTTTCTTCAGGTTGTGCACCGCAACATTCTGGCCGTTCAGCCGCTATAATGGGCGGACTCGGCAATCTTGGACGCCGGAGGTAGGCCATGCACCTGAACATGCTCAAAGCGAAAATCCACCGCGCCACCGTAACCCACGCCGAGCTGCACTACGAAGGTTCGATCGCGATCGACGGCGACCTGCTGGATGCCGCGGGCATTCGTGAGTACGAGCAGATCCACGCGTGGAACGTGACCAACGGCGAGCGCTTCGTCACCTATGCCCTGCGCGCCGAAGAAGGCTCGGGCATCATCTCCGTGAACGGCAGCGCCGCCCATCGCGCGCAGCCCGGCGACCTCGTGATCATTGCCGCGTTCGTGTCGTTGACGGCTGCGGAGGTCGAGCAGCACCAGCCGATGCTGGTATATGCCGATGCGGACAACCATATCGCGCGCACCAATCGCTCGATTCCGAAGCAGATGGCGGCCGCGTAAGGTCACGCGTACCGACGCACAGGTTGGTCGGCGTCCCGGTGCAAGCCGGCGTTGTCGCCGCGTCGCGTGGACCGACATCCCTGTCTTTTTCCGCCCGCCTCCGGGGCGGGCGTGTGACTTCTCTTTGCGTGGCCAAAGAGAAGTCACCAAGAGAAAGGCCACCCCGCGAACACGTCCTTCGCCCATCCATGTGCTGCGGATTCGCTCGCGGTCGCCGGGGTTCGCCGAAGGGCCATCCATGGCCCTGCGGCGAACTGGCCCACATCCTGCGGGCCGCCCTTCGGGCATTTCCGTCGTCCGCTCGCCGTGTTCGAGGGGCCCCGTTTGGCGCGCATCGTGCGCGCAGTTGCCGCGAAGATGGATGTCTGATCTTACTTCGAAGGAGGCCATGGATGGCCGGACCGAGAGCGACAACCGCGGCCTTGCATGCCGCCGCGGCGCGCAGCCGAATGGCGGAGCAAGGGCCGCATGTCCGAGGCCAGGGATGGCCGAGTTCGGCCCGGCCGCCATTCGGCGAGCACCAAGGGCAGTTTCGGCAACACGACGTTGCCGAAACCGGCATGCCGGGCGCAATGGCTTTGGTTACTTTCCCCGAAAGGAAAGTAACCCGCTCGCTCCGCGAGCGGAATCGCTTTCGATCGTGGGATAGCTCCGAACAGGTCGCCTACGCCGACAACCAAGGCACTGGGTCCCGGCTTGCGCCGGGATGACGGCGGGGATTTTCTGCTGCGAAGCGAGCGGAACCTCTCTAATGCGGGAGGGTGCGAAAAAAGACAGGGATGTCACCCCAAGAACAACCGTCAAGATGGATCCCGGCTTGCGCCGGGATGACTGTAAATCAAGCTACCGCCGGGATGACGGCGGCGTGTTTCTGCCGCGCGGCGACGGCAAGCGATTTGGCGCTTGATACAGGCGAAGCCTGGATGTCGTATCGAGGCAGGCATCCGATGTCGAAGCGAAGCGTGCGCCTCACGTGCGCGTGCCGAGCGCCTGCCGCCCCAGCGCCCATGCCACGTGTTCGCGCACCAGCGGCGAGGGATCCTCGGCGCGGGCTGCGAGCGCGGCCACGACCTCGGCAGAATGCGGGGCATTGCCCAGCGCCACCGCGACATTGCGCATGAAGCCTGTGTAGCCCGCGCGCCGGATCGGCATGCCTTCGGTCCTGGCGAGGAATTCCGCCTCCGTCCACGCGAACAGTTCGACCAGTTTGATGCCGTCCAGTCCGTGGCGCGGGGCGAAATCTTCCTCGTGCGTGGGCTGCGCGAACTTGTTCCACGGACACACCAGCTGGCAGTCATCGCAGCCGAACACGCGGTTGCCCAGCAATGGGCGCAGATCCTCGGGAATCGCGTCCTTCGACTCGATGGTGAGATAGGAAATGCAGCGGCGCGCGTCGAGCTGGTAGGGGCCGATGATCGCCTGCGTGGGGCAGACTTCGATGCAGCGGGTGCAGGTGCCGCAGTGCGCGCTGGCGGGCGCATCGACGGGCAGCGGCAGGTCGGTGAGGATTTCGCCGAGGAAAAAATACGAACCTGCATCGCGGTTGATCACCAGCGTGTGCTTGCCGATCCAGCCGAGGCCGGCATTGCGCGCCAGCGCCTTTTCCAGGATCGGCGCCGAGTCGGTGAAGGCGCGGTAGCCGAACGGGCCGGTTTCGGTTTCGATGCGCGTCGCGAGTTTCTGCAAGCGGTTGCGGATCAGCTTGTGGTAATCGCGGCCGAGCGCGTAGCGCGAAATGTAGGCGCGTTCGCCGTCGGCCAGGGTTTGCCAGGCGGCGTCGGGATCGCTGCCGTGCGGGAAGTAATTCATCCGCGCGGAAATCACGCGCACGGTGCCAGGTTGCAGTTCCTGCGGGCGGCTGCGCTTGAGGCCGTGGCGCTGCATGTAATCCATGCTGCCGTGGCGGCCTGCGTCCAGCCATGCCTGCAGGTGCGCTTCGTCCTCGCCCAACTCGACGCCGGTGAATCCGACTTGTGCGAATCCAAGCTCGACGCCCCAGTCCCTGATGCGTTGCGCGAGGTCGGT
>DASSRT010000060.1:0-6155 GCA_035701705.1 Rhodanobacteraceae bacterium | reverse complement strand
ACGCACGTGAACCCCGACGGCAGCCGTTTTTCCGACGGCAGTTACGGGGTGTTGTATCTCGCCCACGAGCTCGACACCGCCGTCGAGGAAACCGTGTTCCATCGCGAGCAGTTTCTCGCCGCCACCCATGAGCCGCCGCTCGACGTCACCATGCGCTGCTATGTCTCGGGCGTGCACGGCCAGCTGCACGACATCCGCGGCGGCTGGAAGCCCGAGCACGATCCGGTGAGCTACACCGCCTCGCGCAAACTCGGGATGCATTTGCGTAAGCAAGGTTCCCATGGCATCGCCTATGACAGCGTGCGTCGCAAGGGTGGCGAGTGCGCGGCGCTGTTCTACCCCGATCTCGCCTCACCCTGCGTGCAGGGCAAGCACCTGATGTATCGCTGGGATGGAGAACGCATCGCGCAGGTACTGGAAGTCAGCGCGATGAAGCGCCCACGAGCCGTGTAGCGCGGGTACCAACTCGCCGTCACGGATCGCGCGAGAAGCTGGAGCGCGGGATCAACGAATCCTCACGCCCCAGCGCTTTGCTCCCAACCCTCGCCGCTGCCGCGATGGAACAGTTTGTCGCCGGCCTGCGGTTCGCCGGCGGGGAAATCGGGCAGGCCCTTGAGGCGTGCGTAGATCGGGGTGAAATCCGGGTCGGTGGCGCGCATCAGCTGCTCGAAACTTTCGATCACGAAATAGCTGCGCTGGTAGGTGTCGATCTTGTAGCGCGTGCGCATGATGCGTTCGAGGTCGAAGCCGATGCGGTTGGGGACGTCCGATTCCAGCGAGTAGATCGACTCACCCTTGGAACTGACGATGCCCGAGCCATAGATGCGCACGCCCGCGGGCGTGTTGATCAGGCCGAACTCGACCGTGTACCAGTACAGGCGCGTCAGGTTCTGCAGCGCATCGGGGCCGAGCTTGAAGGCCTTGACGCCGCCCTTGCCGTAGGCCTGCACGTAGTCGGCGAACACCGGGTTCAGCAGCATCGGCACGTGGCCGAAAAGGTCGTGGAAGAGGTCGGGCTCGGAAAGGTAATCGAGTTGCTCGGGTTTGCGGATCCACCAGCTGACCGGGAAGCGGCGGTTGGCGAGGTGATCGAAGAACACGTCGTCGGGCAGCAGGCCCTCGACGCCGACGATTTCCCAGCCGGTGCCGGCCTGCAGCACCCGGTTCAAGTCCTCGAACTTCGGGATGGCATCCGGCGACATGCCGAAGCGTTCCTGGTTGGCGAGGAATTCGTCGTGCGCGCGGCCCTTCAACACCTCGCGCTGGCGCCGGAACAGGGTGGCCCAGACTTCATGGTCGCTGGCGCTGTAATCCGCCCACGGCTGCTCGACGATGCCGGTGGCGTAGACCGGGATGTAACCCTTGTCGGTGTGCTGGTGTTCGACGCGTCTGGGGGTGGAGCCCATGGCGATTTCGTCTCGTGTCGATGTCGTACCAGTTTATGCCGATCGCAGCGGGCCTGCGCCGGGGGCCGAAGTCACGCTAAAGTTGCGCGATCTAACTTGCGGGGGCAAGGCGGCAACGCCGGGCCGGATCACGTTGGGCATGTTGCGCTGCATTTGGCGGATTCCACTGATGGCGTTGCTGGTGGTGGCTGGCTGCCTCGCGGCCGTGCCGCTGCTGCCGTACGGCCCGCGTCCCGGCACCGCCGGCGCCGCGCTGCTGCGCAACTGGTCGCGGGTGTTCCTGCGCGTGTTCGGCGTGCGTGTGGTGAAGGTCGGTGAGCCGTTGCACGATCCGGTGATGTTCGTCGCCAACCACGGTTCGTGGATGGACATCACGGTGCTGCATTCGCAACGCCCGGCCGACTTCGTGGCCAAGGCCGAGATCGGCCACTGGCCGCTGGTCGGCTGGATGGCGCGTCGCGGCGGCACGATCTTCCATCAACGCGGCAATACCAACTCGATGGCGGCGGTGATGGCGGTGATGAGTGAACGCCTGCGCGCCGGGCGCAGCATCGCGGCCTTTCCGGAAGGCGGCACCGCGCCGGCCGGCACCCTGAAGGTGTTCCATGCGCGCATCCTGCAGGCGGCGCTGGACGCCGCGGCGCCGGTGCAGCCGGTGGCGCTGCGCTACCTGCGCAACGGCGTGCCCGCGCCGGACATGCTGTTCACCAAGGGCGAGAATTTCCTGCACAACGTGCTTCGGGTGCTGGCGACGCGCTCGCTCACCGCCGAAGTGCATTTCCTCGCGCCGGTGGTGTTCGATCCCGACGGTGGCCGTCGCCGGATGGCCGAAACCGCGCGCGCGGAAATCGCGCAGGTGCTGGGCATCGCCGCATGAGGGCGCCGGATCACGATCACTACCAGCCGCCGCGTTGGCTGCGCAGCCCGCACCTGCAATCCATGCTGGCGTCGAGTTCGTTGCGCCGACGCCTGCGCGGGCGTGGTGCACGTCGTCTGGAACGCGATGCCGAATGGGTGACGCTCGATTGCGGCGAAGGCGTGCGCCTGACCGGTTGCCACACCGCGCAGGATGTCGCGCCGCAGGCGCGTGGCCTGGCGGTGCTGTTCCATGGCTGGGAAGGCAGCGTGCGCTCGACCTACGTATTGCGCACGGGGGCGCGCCTGCTCGAAGCGGGCTGGGACGTGTTCCGTTTGAACTTCCGTGACCACGGCGGCTCGCACGCGCTGAACCCTGGCATCTTCCATTCCTGCCGGATCGAGGAAGTGGTCGGCGCCCTGCGCGCGATCGCGCAACGCTGGCCGCAGCGTCCGCTCACGCTCACCGGCTTTTCGCTGGGCGGCAACTTTGCCGTGCGCGCGGCGCTGGCGGCGCCCGCGGCCGGCATCGAACTCGCCCATGCGATCGCGGTGTGCCCGGTGATCAATCCACACGCCGGATTGTTCCAGCTCGAACACGCGCCGCGCATGTACCACGACTACTTCATGTGGAAGTGGACGCGCTCGCTGCAGGCCAAGCAGCGCCTGTTCCCGGACACCGAGCTGTTCACGCGCGAGGAACTGCACGGCACGCTGCGTTCGCTCACCGAAGCGCTGGTGTTGCGGCATACCGATTTCGGCAGCCTCGACAATTATCTGGACGGCTATTCGCTGGCCGACGGCCGGCTCGCGAAGCTCACCGTACCGACCTCCATCCTCGCCACCGCGGATGATCCTGTGTGTCCCGCGTCCGACCTCGACGGCCTTGCGGTGCCCGACTGCGTGGACATCACCCTCACCGAGCGCGGCGGCCACTGCGGCCTGATCCGCAACTGGCGGCTCGACAGTTACGCCGAAGATTTCGTGTTGCAGCGGCTGGCGCGGATCGCGTCGCTGCCGCAGGCATAATGCGCGCTCGTTCCGGAACCCACGACATGCTTGAAGATGCCATCCAGCTGCACCGCGCCGGCCGCCTTGCCGAAGCCGAACGGGGCTATCGGGAACTGCTGGCGGCGAGCCCGGATGATGCCGAGCTGCTGCAGTTGCTGGGCATCCTGCGCGGCCAGCGCGGCGACTTGCCCGAGGCATTGCAACTGGTGAAGCGTGCCTGCGAGCTGGATCCCGACAACGCCGCCCGCCAGTACACGCTCGGCGAACTGCACCTGCGCGAAGGCGCGCTGGATGAAGCCGCCGCCGCCTACGACCAGGCCCGCATGTTGAATCCCAACCTGTCCGCGGCGCACTCCGGGCTCGGCCAGGTTGCGCTGTTGCGCGGCGACCTCGCCGCCGGCGAGGAACACTTCAAGGTGGCGTTGCGCGCGGACGAGAACGACGTGCAGGCCATCACCGGGCTCGGCAGCATCGCCGGCCTGCGCGGCGATTCGCAGCGTTCGTTGCAATGGCTGGCGCAAGCCGCCGAGTTGGCGCCGAGCGATCCGATGATCCAGGTCAGTTACGCGCAGGCGATGCTCGACCAGGGCATCAACGACTTCGCCGCCAAGGCGGTCGACAACGCCCTGGCGGTGCAACCGGATTATCCGATCGCGCTGGCGATGCGCGGCGAGTTGCACCTGCGCAAGGGCGAGGCTGTCGAGGCCAAGGCCATTTTCGAGGCGTTGCTGGCCCGCGGACAACAGCTGGGTGCCGCGCACACCGGCATCGGCGATATTGCCCGGCTCGGCGGAAATTTCGACGCGGCCATTTCCGAGTACGACGCAGCGCTGCGCGCGCAGCCGCACCTGCATCCGGCCGCGATCCGTCGCGCCGATGCACTCACGCGCAGCGGACGCGTGGCGCAGGCGATCGCGGATCTGCGCCGCCACATCGCCGCGC
Organism: Rhodanobacteraceae bacterium; assembly: GCA_035701705.1. Classification (GTDB taxonomy): domain Bacteria; phylum Pseudomonadota; class Gammaproteobacteria; order Xanthomonadales; family Rhodanobacteraceae; genus 66-474. The sequence goes on along the minus strand of DASSRT010000060.1, from coordinate 1,941 downwards.
ATCCCGATGGCGTGCGGGTGTACATCGCGCTGGCGAACCTGCTGGCGCAAGGCGCGCGCAGCGACGAAGAACTCGCAGTCTGGGAAGCCGCCGAGGCGCGCTGGCCCGATGATGTCGACCTGCAGGCGCAGCATGCGTTGGCGCTCGATCGAATCGGGCGCACCCCGGAGGCCCTGGCGCTGGCCGATCGCGCGGCCGCGGCGACGCGGCCTGCGTTGGCGATGCTGCGCGCGCGCGGCGCGCTGCTGGCGGGCGATCCCGCCGCCGCGGTGCAACGCCTGCAGCGGATCGACGAGAGTCAATTCGCCGGCGCCGCGCCAAACTTGCCACGCCGCCGCCAGCGGCTGCTGGGCCTGGCCTTCGATGCGCTGGAACAATGGCCGGATGCGGTGCAGGCCTTCCTGGCCGCGCCGCGCAAGCACGAGCTGCCGGATCTGGCGGTGCTGGACGAACCCGATCTTGCCGCGCTGCGCCAGCTTGCCGCCGAACCGGCGTTGACGGCGGCCGATGAAGCGCCGCCGGTGCTGCTGTGCGGCTTGCCGGGCTCCGGCGTCGAGCAGGTCGCGACCTTGCTGGCCGGGCAAACCGGCTGGTCCGTGCGCCGCGATCGCCTCGGCGGCGCGCCGGATTTCGTCAACGCAATGTTCGATCCAAAGCTGCTGCAGCCGCTCGATCAGGCCGCGCTCGCGCGCTTGGCGCGCGGCTACCGGCGTGCGCTGAAGCGCCTGGACCTGCCGGAAGCCACGCGCGTGATCGACTGGATTCCGTTGCTGGACGCGCGCGTGCTGCCGGTCGTGCAGCGCGCCTTGCCGGGTGTCCGCTTGCTGCTGGTGCAACGTGATCCGCGCGACGAGCTGCTGAACTGGCTGGGCTTCGGTTGCGCGCAGCGCCTGGCGCTGACCGATCCGCTGGCCGCGGCACGCTGGTTGCGCCTCGCCGCGACGCACCTTGCCGCCGCCGCCGACTTGCTGCCCAGCTTGCGCGTCGATCCGGATGCGCTGCTGGCGCCGGCCGGCGCCGCCGCGCGCGCCGAACTCGGCGGTTTCCTCGGCATCGAGCCGCTGGTGCTGGGACCGGCCGCACGCGCGTCCACGACCGGCCGTGGCGGTTTGCCCACGAGTTTCCCCAACGGACACGCTGCGCATTATCGCGAGACCCTCGCCGAAGCTTTCGCCGTGCTGGACGCGGGGACTTGAGCCCGGCGCGAAGTGCATTCAACTTGGCGTAGCGCGGTGTAAGCTGGCCTCAGCATTTCGATGCCGGAGGTCGCATGTTCGCATCGCGAGGCTTCAAACTTCTGCTCGGGCTGCTGGGCATCGCCGCAGCGTTCGCCGCCACGGCGGCCGCAAAAACGCCGCCGGTGCTCAACGCTCCGCCGGGTTTCCACGTTGCGGTCTACAGCGATGCCGTGCCGAACGCGCGCGAGATCGCGCTCGGCACCCATGACACCGTCTTCGTCGGTTCGTTTCGTGAGGGCAAGGTGTATGCGCTGACCGGCATGGATGCGCACGGCCGCGCCGAGCACGTGTACGTGATCGCATCGGGTCTGGAGATGCCGGTCGGCGTCGCCTTCCATGATGGCGCGCTGTATGTATCGGCGGTCAGCAGGATTTTGAAATATCCCGACATCGAGCAGCATCTCGCCGACCCGCCGCAGCCCATCGTCGTCACCGACAAGCTGCCGTCCAAGACCCACCACGGCTGGCGCTTCATCGCCTTCGGTCCCGACGGCAAGTTGTACGTGCCCGTCGGTGCGCCGTGCAACATCTGCGAGCCCGGTCCGGCGTTCGCGAAAATCCTGCGCATGGATCCCGATGGCAGCGGTTGGCAAACCGTCGCCACCGGCATCCGCAACAGCGTCGGCTTCGACTGGCAGCCGGGCACGCACGCCTTGTGGTTCACCAACAACGGCCGCGACCTGATGGGCGATGACGTGCCTTC
>DASSRT010000059.1:0-2281 GCA_035701705.1 Rhodanobacteraceae bacterium | reverse complement strand
AACCCGGCGATCAGGATCGCGAAGTGCTTCATGAAGGTACGATCGGACGGGGTGAGATGCGTGCTCACAGACGAACTCCCAGATGGTCAGGTTCCGTTGCGTCCGCGGAACCCCCCGCCGACGCCAGGCAACCGCGCGAGTATAGCCGCGCGCCGGTGTCCGTCCAATCCGTGCGCCACGCAACACCTGCACGCCGCGAGCCCGCATGGTACAAACGCAGCGACCTTGCAACGCGCAGGCAGGCCATGCCCGACAAGCACCACGACATCATCGTGATCGGCTCCGGCCCAGGCGGCGCCTCGCTGGCGCGGCGGCTGGCGTCATCGGGCAAGCGGATCCTGCTGCTGGAACGCGGCGACTGGCTGACGCGCAGCGCCGACAACTGGGACCCGCGCAAGGTCTTTATCGAGAACGCCTACCAGGCCCATGAAACCTGGTACGACAAGACCGGCTCGGCCTTTCATCCGGGTCTGCACTACTTCGTCGGCGGCAACTCGAAGATGTACGGCGCGGCGCTGTTCCGCTTGCGCGAGCGCGACTTCGAGCGCGTCACCCACGCCGACGGCATCTCACCGGAGTGGCCGCTGAAGTACGACGTGTTCGAGCCCTACTACGACGAGGCCGAACGCCTGTTCCACGTGCACGGCGCCGCCGGCGAGGATCCCACCGAACCGCCGCGCAGCGGGCCCTACGCGTACCCGCCGGTGGCGCACGAGCCGCGCATGCAGCAACTCGCCGACACCTTCTCGCGACACGGGCTGCATCCGTTCCACATGCCGCTCGGGATCCTGCTCGACGAGCAGGACGGGCGCGTGCTTCGCCACAGCCCGTGCATCCGCTGCGGCGCCTTCGATGGTTATCCCTGTTTCACCAACGGCAAGGCCGACGCCGAAGTCATCTGCATCAATCCGATGCTGGACGCACACCCGAACGTCACCCTGCTGACCGGCGCGTACGTGTCGCGGCTGGACACCGATCCGTCCGGCCGCAGCGTCACTGGCGTGCAGGTGGAACGCGGCGGCGCCAAGGAAACCTATTCCGCCGACATCGTGGTGGTCGCCTGCGGTGCGCTCTCGTCCGCCCTGTTGCTGTTGCGTTCGGCCAACGACAAACATCCGCACGGGCTTGCCAACGGCTCGGACCAGGTCGGCCGCAACTACATCCGCCACAACCAGTCGGTGCTGCTGGCGGTCACGAAGGAACCCAACGACACCATCTTCCAGAAGACCGTGGGGCTGAGCGATTTCTACTTCGGCGCGGATGACTGGCAGTACCCGCTCGGGCTGATCCAGATGACGGGCAAGTCGCACGCCGACACGCTTCGCGGCGAAGCGCTGCCGGCGTGGCTTGAATGGCTTCCGGAAAAACCGTTCGAATACCTGGCGCAGCACTCGCTGGATTTCTGGCTGTCCAGCGAAGACCTGCCGCGCCCGGAGAACCGCATCCGCTACGACGGCGGGCGGGTGGTGGTGGAACAGACCGACAACAACATGGAGGCCCACCGGCGCCTGCGCGCGAAACTCGAAGCCCTGCTGGAACCGATCGGCGCGCACCCGCACCTGCTCGAACGCAAACTGTACCTCGGCAAGCACATCCCGATCGGCGGCACCGCGCACCAGGCCGGTACCGCGCGCTTCGGCAGCGACCCCGCCACCTCGGTGCTCGACCTCGATTGCAAGGCCCACGAACTCGACAACCTTTATGTCACCGACGCCAGCTTCTTCCCCTCGATCGGCGCCGTGAATCCAACGCTCACCATCATCGCGAACGCATTGCGTGTCGCCGACCGCATCGGCGAGCGCCTCGGCATCGGCACCGCGATGAAGCAGACCGGCAGCATGTGAATGCAGCCGCCGCCGCGGCCTGTACGCCGGCACAACGCCACGTTCGCTAACATCGGGGGTTCCTTCAATACGGAGTGACCCGGCAAGGTGCCGAACACCCACCGCCCCCAGGCATGGCTGCGCCGCTTGCGGATGCGACGCACGGCACGTCGCGCCGCCCACCTGCTCGAACCGAAGCTGCCGCGCGACGCCGCCGGGATCGCGGCGGCGCCGACGCCGGCCGCGATCCTCGCGCGCGGGCATGACGCGCTGGTGCGCGCCGCGCCGTTCGACCTCTTGCGCGCACTGGCTGCGCATGACCATACGCTGGAACGCGCCTACCTGGTGGCGCGCAAGGCCGCCAGCGACAACCGCCGGATCGAGCCGGCCGCCGACTGGCTGATCGACAACGTCTACCTGATCCGCAACCGCATCCGCGAAGTGCGTGAATCGCTGTC
>DASSRT010000058.1:0-4378 GCA_035701705.1 Rhodanobacteraceae bacterium | reverse complement strand
CAGGTGGGCAACCTGCTCGCCGACCGCATCCAGACCCAACTCGGCAACCATGATCGAGCGGGCGCCAAGCAAAGCCTGTCCGATCTTGCCAGCCTGCTGCCACGTTATTCGCAATTGCCGAACCTGCGTGCCGCGGTGGCGCAGGCTGATCGCGATGCGGCGGCGCAGCGTGACCAGGCGCTTGCGCAGGGCGAGGCCGATCTGCGCGCGGGCCGCGTCGTCGGTGGCAACGACAATGCGCTGGCGCAGTTCAAGGCCGCACTGGCGGCCGATCCCGGCAATGCCCAGGCGCAGGCCGGTCTCGGTCAGGTCGCGGCGGCATTGATCCTGCAGGCCAATGCCGCGCTGGATGCGGGCCACCCGCAGCAGGCGAAAGCGCTGCTCGATCAGGCGGCAAGCCTGGCGCCCCAATCCGCCGACCTCGCCGCGGCGCGCTCGCGGCTTGCCGCGGGATCCGCGCATGCCACGCCCGCTGCGCATGGCAATCCGCCAATCAGCCCGGCGCAGTCCGCCAGGGTGGCGCGGTTGGTCGCGCGGGCGCAGGCCGCTGCGCGCAAGGGCGAAATCATGCTGCCGCCGGGCGCAAGTGCCTACGATCTTTACCGTACGGCGCTCGGCATCGATGGTGACAACGCGCAGGCGCAGGCCGGGTTGCGCGCCTTGCCGAGCGTCACCCGCCAGCATTTCAAGCGGGCGCTGCAGGATGGCAATCTCGAGCGTGCCCACGACATGCTGGCGACCCTCGACCAGCTCGATCCGGGTGACCCGGTGTCGCTGACGATGCGGCACCAACTCGGCAGCGCCTGGCTCGATCGTGCCGACCACGACGCGATGCTCGGGCGCACCGCGGCGGCGCGTGCGGCCCTGGAAGACGCGCGCCGACTGGTCCCGCAGGATCCACGCATCAGCGAGGTCAGTGCGCGCATCCGCCACAATTGAACGCAGGATGCGTTCACCCCGTGCAGGCCATGGATGGCCGTTGACACGGGGGCCAGATAGATTGATGCATTCAATCGTGGTGAGTGTCCGGATGTGAGACGACATGGATGAAAGCCGCGACAAGCCGCGTACATGGCGCGACGGTTCGGTGCTGGTATGCGGCGCCAGCAGCCAGATTGGATTCTTCCTGCTGCCGGCGTTGCTGTGCGAGGGCGCTGCCGTGACGGCCCTGTCGCGCCGTCCACACGCCGACGAGAGCGGCGTCAACTGGTTGCAGGGCGCCTTGCCGGAGCCGCCTGCGCGGGCCGGTGAGGCCGAATCGATCTGCTGTTTCGCGCCGCTCGATGCGCTCGCCACATGGCTTGAATCCGGCGCAGCGCCGCATCTCGCGCGGGTGGTGGCGACCAGTTCGATGAGCGCGGAAAGCAAGCAGGCTTCGCCGGTTGCCGCCGAACGCGATCTCGCGCAACGCCTGCGTGACGGCGAAGCAGCGCTGGCGCGCGTGTGCACCCGGCGCGGCATCGAATGGACGGTGCTGCGGCCAACCCTGATCTACGGCGCCGCGCGCGATCGCAGCCTCACGCCCTTGGCGCGGCGCGCGGCCCGCTGGCGCGTGTTCGGTTTGCCGGCCGGCGCCGGGTTGCGCCAACCCGTGCATGCGCAGGACGTCGCCACCGCGGTGCTGCGTGCGCTGGATGGCGCTGCCGCGGCGCGCGTGATTCCGATCGGTGGTGGCGAACGGCTGCCGGCCGGCGCGATGTTCGCACGCGTGCGCGCGAGCCTGCCGTTGCGAACGATGCCCTTGCGCATTCCGGCGGCCGTGGTGCGCGCGGGGGCACGCTGGCTGCCACGGCTGCGTGGTCCACTGACGCGGCTGCAGCAGGATCTGGTTGCCGACAACGGCGAGCTCGAACGCCTGCTCGGCGTCCATCCGCGCGGCTTTCATCCCGACCGCGCGTGTTGGGGACTGTGATGGCGCCGCCGAAGCGGCGACAATCGCCGCGCATGCACCTTCAACTTGCCAAAGTGTTTCACCGGGCACGCGGCGGCCGCCGGCGTGACTGAGGCTGCGACGCCAGCCATGGCCTGCGCCGCGGACGTCTGCGCGGTCGTGGTCACCTACCGGCCCGATCTTGCGGTGCTGGCGGAAGCGCTGGCTGCGCTGACGCCGCAAGTCGGCAGCGTGGTGGTGGTCGACAACGCGACGCCTGATCCGGCATTTCGCGATTTCTGCGCCGGGCGGTCCGGCTTGCGGTTGCTCGCACTGCCCGACAACCTTGGGCTTGCGCATGGCCTGAACGCAGGCATCGAGCATGCGCGCAGCGTGCCCGGCATCCGCCATGTGCTGTTGATGGATCAGGACAGCATTCCGGAGCCCGGGATGGCCGTGGCGCTGCATGGCGCGCTGGAGCGACTTGCAGCGCGCGATCGCGTCGGCGCCGTCGGTCCGTGCTTTCGTGATTCGCGCGAACGGGCCGACGCGCCGTTCGTGCGGATCCGGTTTCCCTGGAACCGCAAGCTGCGCTGTGATGGCGGCGGTGCGGAAATCCGCTGCGATTTCCTGATCAGCTCCGGCTGCATGATCCCGCTGGCCGTGCTCGCCGAGGTGGGCGACATGGACGCGGCGCTGTTCATCGACAACGTCGATCTCGACTGGTGTTTTCGCGCTGCGGCCGCAGGCTTCGCGCTGTACGGCGTCTGCGCGGCGCGCATGCGCCATCGCCTCGGGGATCGCCGCCGCAAGGTTCCGGGCTTCGCGCGCGGGATCGTGGTGCATCCGCCACGGCGCCTTTACTACATCATGCGCAATCGCGTGCTGTTGTATCGCCGTCGTTCCACGCCGGCACGCTGGATCGCGCAGGACATCCCGCGCCTGCTCTTCAAGCTGTTGCTGTTTTCGACGTGGGTGCCGCCGCGCCTGGCGAACTTGCGCAGCATGCTGGCGGGCTTGCGCGCTGGCCTCGCCGGCGGCGGCACGCCGCCGGCGTCAGGTTAGTCCGACGGTTTCGCGTTCCAGGTCTTCGAAGTGCTTCCAGCGATTGACGATCGCGCAAAACAGCGCGGCCGTGCGTTCGGCGTCGTACACCGCCGAGTGCGCTTCCTCGGCATTCCATTCGTAGCCGGCCGCCTGCACTGCGCGTGACAACACCGTCTGGCCGTAGGCAAGGCCACCGAGGGTCGCGGTGTCGAAGCAGGAAAAGGGATGGAACGGATTGCGTTTGTGGCCGGTGCGTTGCACCGCGGCGTTGAGGAAACCGAGGTCGAAGGCGGCGTTGTGGCCGACCAGGATGGCGCGCTGGCAGCCGTTGGCCTTGATCGCTTCACGCACCGGCTTGAAGATCAGGTCGAGGGCCGCGCGCTCGGGCAGGGCGCCGCGCAGCGGCTGGTCGGGATCGATGCCGTTGACTTCCAGCGACTTCGGATCGATGTGCGAGCCGGGAAACGCCTCGACGTGGGTGGAGACGACCGGCTCCGGCGTGAGCACGCCGTTGCCATCCATGCTGATGACCACGGCCGCGATCTCCAGCAGCGCATCGCCGCGGGCGTCGAAGCCGCCGGTCTCGACGTCCACCACGATCGGCAGGAAACCGCGGAAACGCGTGGCCATCCGGGCCGCGTAGTCTTCGATCTGCGTATGCATCTGGACAGCATACCAGCCGCACCGGGGCGTCCCGTTTACGTTTGCTGACCGGTGAGCCCTGTTGGCAGTACAGGTCAACGGCTCTTTGCCACGGATTGACACGCATGTCACGGATCGCCAGCGGATATCCGTGTGTATCCGTGCAAGTCCGTGGCAGCGGCGTGCGGATCGTCCGTCGACTAGCCGGGCGTCTTGCGCTTGTAGGCGCACAGGTCGCGGATCGGGCACTCAGGGCAACGCGGCTTGCGCGCAGTACACACGTAGCGGCCGTGCAGGATCAGCCAATGGTGTGCGCCGAGCCGGAATTCTCCGGGCACCACCTTCAGCAGCTTGTCCTCGACCGCCCGCACGGTCTTGCCGGGCGCGAGGCCGGTGCGATTGCAGACGCGGAAGATGTGGGTGTCGACGGCGATCGTGGCTTCGCCGAACACGGTGTTCAGCACCACGTTGGCGGTCTTGCGGCCGACGCCCGGCAGCGCTTCGAGTGCGTCGCGGTTGCGTGGCACTTCACCGCCGTGGCGTTCGATCAGCAGTGCACACATGGCGATGATGTGCTTCGCCTTGCTGTTGAACAGGCCGATCGTGGCGATGTAGCGCTTCAGCCCTTCTTCGCCGAGCGCAAGGATCGCGGCCGGCGTGTTGGCGACCGGGAACAGGCGTTTGGTGGCCTTGTTGACGCCGACGTCGGTCGCCTGCGCCGACAGGACCACCGCGACCAGCAGCTCGAACGGCGTCGTGAAGCGCAGTTCCGTGGTGGGCGACGGGTTCAGCTCGCGCAGGCGGCGGAACAGTTCGGCG
>DASSRT010000057.1:0-5249 GCA_035701705.1 Rhodanobacteraceae bacterium | reverse complement strand
GCTGCGAGCGCGGCGAACACGCCACGCTGCCGGATGGCTCCGCCGACGCCATCATCGTCGCGCAAGCCCTGCACTGGTTCGACCTGCCGGCCTTCGCCGAACAGGTGCAGCGGATAGCGAAACCGGGCGCGCTGTTTGCCGCATGGTGTTATGCCGGTTGCAGCGTGACGCCTGCGGTGGACGCCATCATCGCGCGACTCTACGACGACACGCTCGGCGCCTACTGGTCGCCGGAACGACGCTTCGTCGACGAGGGTTACGCGTCATTCGAATTGCCATTTGCATCCGTGCCGGCGCCAACGATGGAACTGCGTGCCAACTGGCCCGCGCAGCACCTGCTCGCTTACCTCGACTCATGGTCGGCGGCCCAGCGTTATCGGCGGGAAACCGGTCGCGATGCCGTTGCGGCGATTACCCCGGAGCTGCTCGCCGCCTGGGGCGATGCGGAGACGCCGCGCCCGGTGCGCTGGCGGCTGGCGATCCGGGCCTGGCGGGTCGCCACGGCGGGCGCGTCAGCGCGGTGACGGCGAGGTGCGCTTCGAGGTCTTTCCGCGCGGCGCGCGCTTCGGCAACGCCCAGTTACCCTTCAATGCGAAAGCATGCGCACGCATTGGCGGTGGTTTGCGCGGCAACAGCTTCGGGATCCTCGCCGCGCAGACTGGCAATGACCTCGCAAATGTGGGCGAGGAACATCGGCTCGTTGCGGCGGTGCGACGGCTGCGGCTTGATGTCGCGCGGCAGCAGGTAGGGCGCGTCGGTTTCCAGCAGCAACCGGTTGGCCGGGATCCCGCGCACCAGTTCGCGCAGGTGCAAGCCACGACGCTCGTCGCAGATCCAGCCGGTGATGCCGATGTGGCAATCCAAGTCGAGATAGTCGAACAGCGCGCGACGCTGGTCCGTGAAACAATGCACCACGACCGCCGGTACATGGTCGCGCGCGGCTTTCAGCAGCGCGAAGAAGTCATCATGCGCATCGCGCTGGTGCAGGAACAGCGGCTTGTGCAGGTCTGCCGCGATGGCCAGTTGCTTCTCGAAGGCCGCACGCTGCGCCGGACGCGGCGACAGGTCGCGATAGTAGTCGAGCCCGGTTTCGCCCACCGCCAGCACTTCCGGCTTGCGTTGCAGCGCGCGCAGCAGTGCGTCGGTCTCCGCGCCATAGTCGCCGGCGTGGTGCGGGTGCACGCCGGCCGTTGCGTACAGGGTGCCTGCGTGTGCGCGTGCCAACGCCAACGCCTGCTCGCTGCCCGCGCGCGAAGCCCCGGTCACCAGCATCCGTTCGACGCCGTGCGCGCGTGCGCGCGCGAGCACCGCGTCGAAGTCGTGGCGAAACGATTCGTGGGTGAGGTTGGCGCCGATGTCGATCAGTTGCATCGTGGTTTCATTGAAGCTGGCAAGGCACAGCAGCGTAGCAAAGCGCGCATGAAAAAAACGCCCCCGGGGATCCGGGGGCGCGATTCATCCAGCGGGTGGGAACGGTCAGTGCGTGCCTTCCACTTTCACCACCACGCGCCGGTTCGGGGCCAGGCATGCGACCAGCTTGGCCTGCCCCTTGTCGTTGCAGGTCACCACCGGATCGGCCTCGCCACGGCCAGTCGCGGTGATGTGGTCAGCCACCACGCCATGCTTCACGAGGAAATCACGCACGGTGTTGGCGCGTTCGGTGGAGAGCTTGAGATTGTAGGTGTCGCTGCCGATACGGTCGGTGTAGCCCGTCACTTCGATCTTGTCGGCTTTCACGCCCGCTGCGGTCAGCTTGGTGGCGATGTCGGTCAGGTCGGCAACGCCAGCCTTGCTGACGTCGGCCAGTTTGTACTTGTCGAACGCGAACAGGGCGTCCGCCGAGAGGGTGAACGTTTGATCCGTCGGCTTGGTCGGCTCCGGCTTCGGCGGCGGCGGATTGACGATGTCGGCGCACGACGCCGGATTCCAATAGGTGCTGCGCGCGACCTTGTGGTCGTCGAACAGGATCTTGAATTCGCACTGCGTCACCGCACCGTTGCTGCGCAGGTTGAACAGATAATCCCATTCGCGCGTGCCGAAGCCCTCGCCGAAATGCGGTGCACCGATCAGTTCCATCACCTGCTGCTTGGAGAGGCCGGGCTGGATCTGCTGCACGTGGGCGAGGACGGGAGAGCTGCCGCCGCGATGCAGTGCGTTGGTGGCGCTTGTTTGCGGCCACACCAGCTGTTGCGCGTGGCTGCCGTCCGGGGCGACGCCGTGGCTGAGCGTGCCGCAACCGGCGAGCACGCCCGCGGCCAGCACGCCGACTGCAGCAAGGGAAAGTTTGCGAATTGCAGGTTGCATCTTGAACTCCTTGGAAGGATGGGTGGAGAGCCGGCGCGGCACCCTGCATCGCAAGGTGCCGCGCGCCAACCTGCTTACCAGACGATCGCGGCACCGACTCCGGCGCTGAAATCACCCTGCGTGGTCGAACTTGCGTTGGCCTTCAGGATGAATCGACCGTTGTCGGTGATGCGCGACAGGCCCACCGCGATGCCGCTCTGGCCGCGGAAGGTGCCGATACCCAAACCGAGTGCGCTCTGGCCGGGCGCGTACGGTTGCGGAATGTTGGCTGCCGCAATCGCGCTGGCGATACCCGCGTTCAGATGCCGCCCCATGTCGTTCATGTTGGTTTGCAACTGGTTGAACTTGGTGTCGGCATAGTTCGCGGCCCAGTTTTCGGAGGTCTGGATGCCCGCGTTCAACTGGCCCACGTTCACGGCATCGGTGTCGGCAGTACCGGCCGCGACGTTGTGGATCGTGGTCGGGGCGTCGCCGCCCGGGTTCAGCGTCACGTTGGTGTAGTCATCGCTGCCGTCGGTGTTCTTGTCGTACTGAACGCCGCCATCGATCACACCTTGCAGCTGGTTGACGTTGACCGCGTCGGTCCCGGCGGTACCCGCCGCGACGTTGGTGATGCGGCGTTCGCTGCCCACGGCACCGACCGAGACGGTATTGTCCTGGTCGGCTACCGAGCCTTCACCGATTGCCACGCTGTTGTCGCCGGTCGCCTGCGCACCTTCGCCGAGCGCGGTGCTGTTGTCACCGGAGGCGGTACTGGCGTTGCCGACCGCGAGGCTGTTCGCGCCCGAGGCATTCGCACCTGCACCTCCCGCCACCGAATTGGTGCCGGTCGGCGTCGGCGAGCCGGAGCTGTCCGCGCTGGTCTGGAACGGCCCACTGTGGCCCGCGGTGATGTTGGTGACCTGGCCCTGCAGCGTGGTGATGGCGCCGGTATTGGTGGTGACTTGCGCACCGATCGCATCCACGGCCTGATTGGTGGAATACAACTGCGAGCCATTCACCGCGTCGGTGCTGGTGGCAGTCAGCTGGCCGGCAGCAACGTTGGTGATCTGGCGTTCTGCACCCGGCGCACCCACGCTGACCACGCTGGTCGGTGCCGCACCCGCGAAGTTGTAGGTCACGCCGTTGATCACCGCGCTCGCGGTCGGATTCGGGGCTGCGGTCACGCTGTACGCGCCGAGTGCGACATCATTGGCGTTGTTGGCGACCGCATAGGCACCCAAGGCTATCGACTGATCGCCGTACGCTTGTGCATAGGCACCCAGTGCGGTCGATCCGAAGCCGCTCGTCTGGGCACCGGCACCGATCGCCGTGCAGTAGGCTCCGGTCGGGCCACCCTCGCCCGCGCAGGCTTGCGCATACGCTCCCACCGCGGTGCTGGATTCACCCGCTGCCCAGGCGCCATTGCCAACCGCCGTGGTGGCATAGTTGGAGGCCGTGGCATAGGCACCAATCGCGGTGCTGTAGGCCCCGGAAGCATTCGCGTTGTACCCGTTTGCCGTCGAATAATCGCCGCTGGCATTGGCGTTCGGACCGGACGCGACGGAATGTGCGCCGCTCGCGGACGCGTCATCACTGCCATCGGCCGGACCATTGGCCTTGAAGTAGTGGACGACGTTGTTGGTAGCGTTCGCGACGCTGGTAATCGCCTGATTGGTCGCGTACAGCTGCGAGCCGTTCACCGCATCGGTGCTGGTCGCGGTGATCTGGCCGGCGGCGACGTTGGTGATCTGACGTTCCGCACCCGGCGCGCCGACGCTGACCACGCTGGTCGGCGTGGCACCGGCGAAGTTGTACGTCACACCCGCGATCGTGGTGCTGGCGGTCGGGTTCGCTGCCGCCGTCACGCTGTTCGAACCCAGGGCGACGTCGCCCGGATTGTTGGCAGTGGCGTAGGCGCCCAAGGCAAGCGATTCATCACCCAGCGCGTTGGCGGAATCGCCCAGGGCTGCCGAATGGTAACCCTGCGCAACTGCGAAAGCGCCCACGGCCGTTGCGTAGTCACCAGCGGCCGTGCTGCCGCTGCCGACGGCCGTCGAGTGATAGCCCGACGCAGTGGCATTGTTGCCCAGTGCCACGGCCGCATAATTGGAAGCCAACGCGTTGTAACCCGCCGCAAGGCTGTTGTAACCCGTCGCTCGCGCATGCATGCCCAGCGCGGTCGCACCATAGAAGGCGTAGGCACCGTAGCCCAGAGCAGTACCGCCGGACTCGGCGCGGGAAACGAAACCGACGGCGGTCGCATAGCTGCCGTAAGCCTCGGCCAGCCCGCCCACTGCGGTCGCGCCGACGCCGTACGCATACGATGCGGCACCCACCGCGGTTCCCAGCAAGCTCGTGGCCTGCGCGTAATTGCCGACTGCCGTCGAACCCGGTCCGGCGGCAACCGACTGCGAACCCAGCGCCGTTGCATAGCTCGCCGTGGCGGACGCATACGCGCCCAGCGCCACCGAGTAATTGGCGTCGTTGTAGGCACTGCCGACATAGGCATGCGCGCCCATCGCGATGCTGTCATAGGCGTTGGTGGTGTTGTTGCTGTAACGCTGTCCGCCCACGGCGGCGTACGAACCGATCGCGATGCTGTCGTGCGTGTCGCCACCGATGTTCCCCGACCACGCATAGTTGCCGAGGGCCATGGAACCGGAAGCCGTGCCATACAGGGTTGCCACGGCCGCGTGGTTGCCGATCGCCGTGGTGTAGTCCGCACCAGCGACCGCGTAGTGACCGACGGCGGTACTCGCGTAGCCCGCAGCCACGCTGCGGCTGCCATTGGCCGTGCTGTATTTGCCGGCGGCATACGCGTGGTAGCCGGTTGCGGTGCTTTCCAACCCAATGGCATGGCTGTTCTGGCCGAGCGCGGTGCTGTCGTCGCCCGAAGCCACCGCACCATCGCCGAACGCGCTGGACGAATAGCCGCTGGCGACGCTGTTGTAGCCCGTCGCGGT
>DASSRT010000056.1:0-4101 GCA_035701705.1 Rhodanobacteraceae bacterium | reverse complement strand
CACCGCGGCATCGTTGCCCGCCGAGGCGAGGGCCACGGCCGTCACCGTTTGCACCGGTACCGCCTTGGAGCGCAGCGCGAACATCGCGATGGCCACGCCAATGACGATGACGACGATCGCGCCGACGATCCACGGCCAGCGTGGGCCACGCACGCCGTCGTCATCGCGTTGCGCGCTGTCGATGCGCAGTTGGTGCAGCAGGTCTTTGCCGGAATCGCCGTCGCTCACTGTTCTTCCCCGTACGCGCCAAAGCTCACCAGTGCGCAAGTCTGGCACAGTTTGCCGGCCGCCCTGCCGCCGCGGCATGGGCAGGCATCAAGCATCGTGGCTGACAGCTGTCATGCACTTGCGCACGCCGGTCGCTGACTCAGCGCTGCCCGCAACCATCACCTTGACAGCGCGAAGATTCGAATGATAAAACCATGCATGGGGGCACCGGGCGCTGCGATAGATTCGCAAGCCCGTCGCCTTGGCGTTGCGGCGAAACGCGCGCGCCGAGTGCAGTTGACAATCCGGACTACGCCGTCGGGCGACATGACCAATCGAAGCAGGCCACGCGCGCCTGCCGCGATTGGGTGTAGTCGGCGCTCGACTGGTTCAACCCGGATTAGCGCGGGTATCGGACTCAGCGTGTCGAGCAAGCAAGTCACATTGACTACAACCAGCCATGGGGAGACTTTAACATGCGAAAGACCACCCACCGCGTTCTGGGGCCTGCTTCATCCCGTCCACACCGCAAGATCTCATTGAACGGCATGACCCGATTTGCGTTCCTGTGCGTCGCGACAGGCCTGGTGGCTGCCTGTTCGGCGGGGATGTTGCCATCCCGCGGCGATGTCAAGAATGCGCTGGAGGATGTCGCAAACCAAATCAGCATGCCCGATGGCGGACTCAGGCTCAGTCCCATCCAGATCCGGATGTACCACCAGGGCGCGCAGAAAACCGTGGTGCTGGGGTGCAAGCCGGACACCAGTACGGCGAGCGCCACCGGCCTGTATGTCATCTGCGATCTCGCGAATCCTTCCGACAACAGCACGGCGACCTTCCAGCTCAAGAAAGAAGGCCCGCATTGGTATTTCACCGATTACCCGGAAGTGGCGCGTTGGGAAACCGATGTCGGCGTTTCACGGGGATAGGTCTCGCCCGGCGACGCCAGCAGGTACAACGTCCGGTTGCTGCGGCACACCGTTCCCATCCCGCGGGTCGCATCCATGTGGCCCGTATGCCTTTGTGGGCCATTCCATCAGCAACATCAACATTCCATCGCGAAAGGGGCCGCAACATGTCACGAAATCGATTCTTCATTCTCTCTGCCGCATGTCTGTTGCTGGCGTCTTGCTCAACCGACCTCAAGGGGCCACAGGTGTTCCAGCTTCCTGGCTTCAGCGTCAAGGGGCTCTCCGACATCCATTTTGGCGAATCGTGCCCGCACATCCTCGGCGCCGCGCACGCTGCCGGGTACGGCAGAAATGAACAGGACGACAAGACTGCCAAGGCTGGCGAGATCATGATGCTGACGCACATCGTGGTGCCACCACTGGGCGAAATCGCGATGTATTTCCACTGTTCGAAAGAACACAACACGGTCACGCAGGTCGATTTCCAGACCGGCGGGGCTTCGGACGGGGCGCCTTCAGGCTTCGATGAAATCAAGGAGAAACTGATAGATGTCTGGGGCCAGCCCGGCAACCGTGGCAGCCGGGTCGAGGACACCGATTTCGGTCAGAACGCGCAGTCGTATCGGATGGTCGGGCTGCAGCCTCCGCCCACCCGAACCCGTGTGGGTTATGCCGAATGGGACAACGGTTCGGTCAAGTACCAGCTGCAGGAAGAGTCGATATTCGGAAGCATGGTGGTGCGACTTCAGATCATGCCGAACGCAGGCAAGTAAAGCACTGCGCGGGGGTAACCGCATTCGCCGGCGGCATTCTGCCGACAGGGGCGGCGGGAAGCCGCGGGCGTCTGCTATCGTTCGCGACGGCGCCCCGGTGCTCGACAAGCCCAAGATCAGCCATGAGTTTCACGTTCGATTCGCCGCCAGCATCAAGCCTGCCAATCGTCGGCGCCGCCGCGCGCTTTCCCGTGCATCGCATCTATTGCATCGGGCGCAACTACGCCGACCACGCAAGGGAAATGGGCGCGCAAGCGGTCAGCCGCAGCAACCCGGTGTTTTTCATGAAGCCGGCCGATGCCATCGTCCCCGAGGGCGGTGAGGTGCCGTACCCGCCGGCAACGCAGGACCTGCACCATGAAGTGGAGATGGTGGTGGCGCTCCAATCGGGCGGCCGCGACATCGATCCGCGGCATGCGTTGGACTGCGTGTTCGGCTACGGCGTCGGCCTCGACCTGACCCGCCGCGACCTGCAGGCCGCGATGAAGGCCAAGGGCATGCCCTGGGACATCGCCAAGGGCTTCGACCATTCGGCGCCGGTGTCGGCGTTGCGCGCGGCCGGCGGGATCGGCCATCCGACACACGCGCAACTCTCGCTGGCGGTCAATGGCGAGGTGCGCCAGCAATCCGACATCGCCGAGATGATTTTCACGGTGCCCGAGATCATCGCGGAGCTGTCGAAGCTGTTCGAGTTGAAACCCGGCGACCTGGTCTTCACCGGCACCCCGGCCGGCGTCGGCCCCTTGCAGCGAGGCGACCGTTTCCACGCCGAGCTGCAGGGCATCGCGACACTGGATGGCCGCATTGCCTGAACGCGCAAGCGGTTGCATACGCCTGCCCGAGGTGCCTAAATGGGCGCGCCGCGACGCGGCGGAGATTCCCGGTCACCCTCGAGACAAGGAGTACGCAATGAGCTTTGCGAAAGACTTCAAGGCCTTCATCATGCGCGGCAACGTGGTCGACCTCGCCGTCGCCGTGGTCATCGGCGCCGCCTTCGGCAAGATCGTCACCTCGCTGGTCAACGACATCATCATGCCGCCGATCGGCATGCTCACCGGCGGCATCGATTTCTCGAAGTTGATGGTGATCATCCAGGATTCGCCCGACCCCAAGAAGGTCGTCGCGATCCACTACGGCACCTTCATCAACTCGATCGTCACCTTCCTGATCATCGCACTCGCCGTGTTCATCGTCATCAAGCTGCTCGAAAAGGCGATGCCCAAGAAGGAAGCCGCGCCAGCCGCGCCGCCGCCCGAAGTCGCGCTGCTCACCGAGATTCGCGACCTGCTGAAACAACAGCCGCACTGACGCACGCACCGGCTGCCCGTGCGGGCAGCCGGATTTTCCGTCGATGGCAATCGAAATCATCCAGGCCGACATCACGACGCTGCACGTCGACGCCATCGTCAACGCCGCGAATGAGTTGATGTTGGGCGGCAGTGGACGAGCCGCGGCGGGCGCGCGAGTCCGGTGGACTCGTGCGCCGCGGCGAGCGCCGAAGGCAGGATGCCGCAGGCCGGGTTGCTTGCCGAGCCATGGAGGGCGAGGCTAGCAACACGCCGACCACGCCGACGCCATGATCGAAATCATCCAGGCCGACATCACGACGCTGCACGTCGACGCCATCGTCAACGCCGCGAACGAGCTGATGCTGGGCGGCGGCGGGGTCGACGGCGCCATCCACCGCGCCGCCGGCCCAGGCCTGTTCGACGCCTGCCGGGGATTCCCCGAAGTCAGGCCCGGCGTGCGTTGTCCAACCGGGGAGGCACGAATCACGCCGGGTTGCGACTTGCCCGCACGCTTCGTGATCCACACCGTCGGCCCGGTGTGGCAGGGCGGCGACCGCGGGGAACCGGAATTGCTGGCTGCCTGCCATCGCAACGCGCTGGCACTGGCACGCGCCTACCACGTCGACAGCATTGCCTTCCCCGCGATCAGTTGCGGCGTCTACGCCTATCCACGCGACGCCGCCGCCGGCGTCGTGATGGCCGTGCTCGGCGAGCAACAGCACCACGCCCGCACGCCGCACCGGATCACGCTTTGCGCCTTCGATCGCGAGATGGTCGAAACGTGGCGTGCGGCGGCGCGCCGATTGCACGTCGACATCGCAGCCTGACTGCTGCGGTGGGTCATCGCCGCACCGCACCGGCCCGGCGATTCCCGACATCCGGCTAACGCGGCGGATACAGCGGCGGCAAGCCCGGTTGCTC
>DASSRT010000055.1:0-4263 GCA_035701705.1 Rhodanobacteraceae bacterium | reverse complement strand
CGCCGGTGCGGTTCAGGCCCAGCGCCTTCACGCTCAGGCGATGGCGCGACTGCACGCCGCGCAGGCCGCCCACGAGACGCACCTTGACGGTGCCGGTGGTGGTGGATTTCTTAGCCGCCATGACCCAGCTCCTCGACCTTCTTGCCGCGCTTGGCCGCGATGTACGCGGGGCTCGCGACGGACTGCAGACCCTTGATGGTGGCACGCACGAGGTTGATCGGGTTGCGCGAGCCGACCGCCTTGGCCAGCACGTTCTTCACGCCGACCACTTCCAGCACGGCGCGCATCGCGCCACCGGCGATCACGCCGGTACCTTCGGAGGCCGGCTGCATGAACACCCGCGCGGCACCGTGGTTGGCCTTGACGGCGTACCAGATGGTGCCGTTGTTGAGATCCACCGACACCAGGTTGCGGCGCGCACGATCCATCGCCTTCGAGATCGCCACCGGCACCTCGCGTGCCTTGCCGTAGCCGAAGCCGACCTTGCCGGCCCCGTCGCCAACGACCGTCAGCGCGGTGAAGCTCATCTGCCGACCGCCCTTGACCGTCTTGGCCACGCGGTTGACGGCGATCAGCTTTTCCAGCATGCCGTCGGAATTTTCGCGTTCGTGATTTGCCATGTTTGTCACCTTGCGTCCGCGATATGCGGACATTTGTTTACGGCATCAAGCCGCTTGGAGTTGTTGTGTAATAACGGGGATTGGGGATGGGTAGCGGGGGCGTACTGGCGAAAACGTTCGATCAATGCACCCCCACTGCCCTTCCCCCACCCCCTTGTTCAAAACTTGAGTCCCGCCTCGCGCGCGGCATCGGCCAACGCCGCGACGCGCCCGTGATAGCGGAAGCCCGAGCGGTCGAACGCAACCGACTCGACGCCAGCGGCGCGCGCCTTTTCGGCGATCGCCTTGCCAACCGCCGCGGCGGCCGACTTGTTCTTGGTACCGGTGAGTCCGGCAGAAAGTGCCTTCTGCACCGTGGACGCCGCCGCGATGACGGTCTCGCCATCGGCCGCGATGACCTGCGCATACAGGTGCTGGCCGCTGCGATGCACCGACAGGCGCGGCACGGCGAGCTTGCGGATGTGCGCGCGCGTGGACTTGGCCCGGCGCAAGCGCGAAATTTTCTTGTCGATCATGATCAGGCCTTCTTCGCTTCTTTCAGCGTGATGCGCTCACCGGCGTAACGCACGCCCTTGCCCTTGTAGGGTTCCGGCGGACGGAACGCGCGGATCTTCGCGGCGGCTTCGCCGACCCGCTGCTTGTCGGCGCCCTTGACCAGGATTTCGGTCGCCGACGGCGCCTCCAGCGTGATGCCTTCCGGTGCCGCGAACACCACCGGGTGCGAGAACCCGAGCGACAGGTTCAGGCTCTTGCCCTGCACCGCTGCACGGAATCCGACGCCGACCAGTTCCAGCTTGCGCTCGTAACCCTGCGTCACGCCATGGATCATGTTGGCGAGCAGCGCGCGCGTGGTGCCCGCGAACTTGGTCTCGGCCGAGCCATCGGCGCAGGTGATCTGGCCGTCGGCGGTCTTGATTTCGACGCCCGCGATCGCGTGCATCTTCAACGTGCCCTTGGGGCCCTTGACGGTGATGCCGTCTGCGCCCACCTGGCACTCAACGCCCTTCGGCAGGGGAATCGGTTTCTTGGCTACTCGTGACATGTCTGTGCTCCGTCCTGTTACGCCACGCGGCCGATCACTTCGCCGCCGAGACCCTGGCTGCGCGCCTGCGCATCGGTCATCAGGCCGGCGGAAGTCGACACGATGGAAATGCCGAGACCACCCAACACCTTCGGCAGTGCATCCTTGCCGCGGTACACGCGCAAGCCGGGACGGCTGATGCGCTCGATCTTTTCGATGGCCGGCTTGCCTTCGAAATACTTCAACTTGATTTCGAGGTGCGCCTTGCCCGCGTCGACCGAACGACGCGAATCCAGCACGTAGCCTTCGGCCTTCAGCAGGTCGGCCAGCGCCTGGCGAACTTTTGATGCTGGCATGTTTACCGTCGGCTTGCCCATGGCCTGGGCATTGCGGATGCGGGTAAACATGTCGGCGATGGGATCAGTCATGCTCATGGGTACGTTTCCAATTCTGTATCAGCATCGATATCCGGGGATTTTGTGATTCCGAGTCCCGAGTCCCCAGTCCCGAGTCCCGACGTTTTGTTACCAGCTGGCCTTGCGCAGACCCGGCACGTCGCCGCGCATGGTCGCTTCGCGCAACTTGCTGCGGGACAGGCCGAACTTCGCATACACCGCGCGCGCACGGCCGGTCAGGGCGCAGCGCGTACGCAGGCGCGACGGACTGGAGTCGCGCGGCAGCTTCTGCAACTTGGCCGCCGCCGCCATCTTGTCCTCGTAGCTCGCATCGACGCTGGCGATGATCTTCTTCAGATCGACCCGCTTGCCGCCGTGCTGCTTGATCAATTTGGCCCGCTTGATGTCGCGGTTCACCATGGATTTCTTTGCCATCGGTGTGCGTCTCTCGTCAGTTGCGGAACGGGAAGTGGAAGGCCTCGAGCAGCGCCTTGGCTTCCGCGTCCGTTTTCGCGGTAGTGGTGATGCAGATGTCCATCCCGCGCATCGCGTCGACCTGGTCGAAGTCGATTTCCGGGAAGATGATCTGTTCCTTCACGCCCATGTTGTAGTTGCCGCGGCCGTCGAAGGCGCGGCCGGACACCCCGCGGAAGTCGCGCACGCGCGGCAGCGAGATGTTCACCAGGCGATCCAGGAACTCGTACATGTGCGCGCGGCGCAGCGTGACCTTGCAGCCGATCGGCCAGCCATCGCGGATCTTGAACGAAGCCACCGAGGTACGCGCCTTGGTGACGATCGGCTTCTGGCCGGCAATCTTCGCCATGTCGGCGGTCGCGTTTTCGAGCACCTTCTTGTTGGCGGCAGCTTCGCCCACGCCCATGTTCAGCGTGATCTTGCTGATGCGCGGCACCTGCATGGGGTTGGTGTAGCCGAAGCGCTTCATCAGCGCCGGCGCCACTTCGTCTTTGTAGATCTTTTCGAGGCGGGTGGTCATGGCTTCGTCCTCACGCGTCCACGACTTCGCCGGTGGAGCGGAACACGCGAACCTTGCGCCCGTCGCCGAGCGTCTTGCGGCCCACGCGTTCGCCCTTGCCGGTGGCGAGGTCGTACAGCATGACATTGGAAATATGGATCGGGGCCTCGCGCTCGACGATGCCGCCCGCCTGCTGCAATTGCGGGTTCGGCTTGGTGTGGCGCTTGACCATGTTGATGTTCTGCACGAACACGCGGTCGCCGTCGAGACGGGTGACCTCGCCGTGCTGGCCCTTGTTCTTGCCGGCGATCACGAGCACCGTGTCGCCCTTGCGGATGCGATTCATGGCTTTTCCCTTACAGCACTTCCGGCGCCAGCGAAACGATCTTCATGAATCGTTCGCTGCGCAGTTCGCGGGTGACCGGCCCGAAGATGCGGGTGCCGATCGGTTCGAGCTTGCTATTGAGCAACACCGCGGCGTTGTCGTCGAAACGGATCAACGAACCGTCGGGACGGCGCACGCCCTTGGCGGTACGCACCACCACCGCGTTGTAGACCTCGCCCTTCTTGACCTTGCTGCGCGGGATCGCATCGCGGATCGACACCTTGATGACGTCGCCGACGCTGGCATAGCGGCGCTTGGAACCACCGAGCACCTTGATGCACATCAGTTCGCGCGCACCGCTGTTGTCCGCCGCGGCCAGCTTGGTTTGCATCTGGATCATGGCTGGATCTCCTTAGTCGGCCGCACGTGCAAGCACTTCGACGACGCGGAAGTGCTTGGTCTTGGACAACGGCCGGCACTCGGCGATGCGCACCAGGTCGCCCTCGCGGCACTCGCCCTTTTCATCGTGCGCGTGCAGCTTGGTCGAACGGCGCAGCAGCTTGCCGTACAAACCGTGCTGGCCCTGGCGATCGACCACTACCGTGATCGTCTTGGCGCTCTTGGCGCTGCTCACGCGGCCATCGATGGTGCGCGCGCTCTTGTTGGTGTCGTTCATCACGCGGCTCCGTTCTGCTTCTGACCCAGGATCGTCGCGGCGCGCGCGATCTCGCGGCGCACCCGGGCGAACTGGTGGGTCTGTGCACTTTGACCCTGCGCCTTCTGCATGCGCAGGCTGAATTGCTCGCGGCGCAGGTCGGCGATGTGGTCGGTCAGTTCCTGCGCCGACTTCTTGCGCATTTCTTCAATGTCCATCACAGCAACGCCCTGGTCGTGAACTGGGTTTGGATCGACAGCTTGGCCGCGGCAAG
>DASSRT010000054.1:0-45487 GCA_035701705.1 Rhodanobacteraceae bacterium | reverse complement strand
TCGCGGTCTTCACCATCGGCGTGTTCGTGATGCGCGCCGCCGGTTGCGCGATGAACGACTTCGCCGACCGCAAGCTGGATCCGCAGGTCGCACGCACCGCGGGGCGGCCTCTTGCGGCCGGGCGCGTGAAACCCTGGGAAGCCGTGCTGGTGTTCGTGGTGCTGTGCCTGGTCGGCTTCGGCCTGGTGCTCGCCTTCACCAATCGACTGACCATCGAACTGTCGTTCGTCGGCGCCGCGCTGGCGGCGCTGTACCCCTTCGCCAAACGCTACACGCAACTGCCGCAGGTGGTGCTGGGCGCGGCCTTCGGCTGGGGCATTCCGATGGCCTATGCCGCGATCACCAATGACGTGCCACCACTTGCCTGGTTGCTGTTCCTCGCCAACGTGGTGTTTTCGGTGATCTACGACACCGAGTACGCGATGGTCGATCGCGATGACGACCTGCGCGCCGGCGCCAAGTCCACCGCGATCCTGTTCGGCGACGCCGACCTGCCGATCATCGGGATCCTGATGGCGACCTTGTTGTTCACGCTGCTGCTGGTCGGCCAGCGCGCGCAACTCGAATGGCCATGGCTCGCCGGGCTCGGCGTCGCCCTGCTGTTGTTCGCGTGGCAGTTGTGGAACATGCGTTGGCGCCAACCGCAAGCCTGCCTGGCCGCGTTTCGCAACAACAACTGGGTCGGTGGCGCGGTCTGGTTGGGGCTGGTGGTGGCGCTGGCGATTCGCTGACGCCGCATCGGCGCGCGCGGCGACGAGCGCGCGCAATCACGTGCGTCACTCGCCCGCCGGCAACACCGACAACACTTCCTTGACGGTGGTCAGTCCACGCCGCACCTGGGTGGCTGCCGAAATGCGCAGCGGCTGCATGCCGTCTTCGAGTGCGAACCCGGTGAACACGGCGAGATCGAGTTGCGCGCTGACCATGCCGCGCAAGCGCGGCGTGATCGTCATCATTTCGTAGACACCGGTGCGGCCGAGGAAACCGGTCTTGCGGCATTCGAGGCAACCAACCGGCTCGTACACTTCCGCCGGTGGCGGAATCACCCAACCGCGCGTGAGCACCGACCACGTCTGCGGATCCTGTTTCGCCTTCACCTTGCAATGCGGGCACAGCGTGCGCACCAGGCGCTGCGCGACCACGCCCGCCAGCGTGGACTGGATCAGGTAATGCGGCACGCCAAGATCGAGCAGGCGCGTGATCGCCGACGCGGCGTCGTTGGTGTGCAAGGTGGACAACACCAGGTGACCCGTCAACGACGCCTGCACCGCCATCTGCGCGGTTTCGAGGTCGCGGATTTCGCCGACCATGATGATGTCGGGATCCTGCCGCAGCAGGGTGCGCACGCCGGCCGCGAAATCGAAATCGATCGCCGGTTGCACCTGTGACTGGTTGAACTCCGGCGAGACCATTTCGATCGGGTCTTCCACCGTGCACACGTTGAGTTCCGGCCGCGCCAGGTGCTTCAACGTGGAATACAGCGTGGTGGTCTTGCCCGAGCCGGTCGGGCCGGTGACCAGCACGATGCCGTGCGGGCGTTCCACCATGCCGCGCCAGGTCTTCTCCTCTTCGGCGGAAAATCCGAGCTGCGCGAACTCCTTGACCACGATGTCAGGGTCGAAAATGCGCAGCACGATTTTTTCGCCGAACGCCGTCGGCATCGAGGAGATGCGCAGCTCGACTTCGCGCCCTCCGGCCGAGCGGGTCTTGATGCGGCCGTCCTGCGGCCTGCGCTTCTCGGCGACATCGAGGCGCGCGAGGATCTTGATGCGCGCGGTCACCGCCGTCATCACCGCGGGTGGCAACTCGAACACCTTGTGCATCACGCCGTCGATGCGGAAGCGGATCGACGCGGCTTCGCGGCGCGGTTCGAGGTGGATGTCCGAGGCGCGCTGCTCGAACGCGTACTGCAGCAGCCAGTCGACGATGTGGACGACGTGGCGGTCGTCGGCGCCGATCTCGCCGGTCTTGCCGAGTTCCAGCAACTGTTCGAAATTCAGGATCGCCGAACCATCCGCACCATCCAGCTTGGCCTCGCGCGCCTTGGCGATCGAGCGCTGCACGCCGTAGAACTCCATCAGATAGCGATGGACGTCCAGCGGATTGGCGACCACGCGCTTGATCTCGCGCCGGAGCATCTGCGACAGGTCGACCGCCCAGCGGGTGTCGAAGGGCTCGGCGCTGGCGAAGGTAACGGTGCCGTTGGCGACCGCGACCGGCAGGATCCGGTGGCGTTGCGCGTAGGCCTGGCTCACGGCCTGGGTCACCGCTGCCACGTCGATCTTCATCGGATCGATCTTCAGGTACGGCAGGCCGGATTTTTCCGCCAGCCACACCGTCAGGGTTTCCACCGTCAGCGGCTTGCCCGGATCCGCGAGGTTCGCGGGCTTGCCACTGGCGATCAGCACCAGTGGATTCAGGTCGACCGCAGCCTTGCCCGCGCGGCTGCCGGCACGGATGCGCTTGGCGTCCTCGGCGGCGAGCATGCCGTCCGCCACCAGCGCCGCCAGCACCTCGCCCAATTCCAGCCGGCCATGCCGGCCGAGGAGCGTGGTCGAATTCGGTATCGCCGCCATCGTGGGCCTCGTCACGGAAACCGGCCTGCAGCGTGATGCGGCGGGCCTCGCGGCTATACTAACGCGCTTTGCGTTGCGCACCGGGAAGGCCAGTGTCAGCACCGACATTCCAGCAGGTCATCCAGACCCTCAACCGCTACTGGGGCGAGCAGGGTTGCGTGTTGCTGCAACCGCAGGACCTGGAGGTCGGCGCGGGCACGTTCCATCCCGCAACCTTCCTGCGCGCGCTCGGACCCGCGCCGTGGGCTGCGGCCTACGTGCAGCCGTGCCGGCGCCCGACCGACGGCCGCTATGGCGAGAATCCCAATCGCCTGCAGCATTACTACCAATACCAGGTCGTCTTGAAGCCCAATCCGGACGACGTGCTGGAACGTTATTTCGGCTCGCTGCGCGAACTCGGCATCGACCCGCTCACGCACGACCTGCGGCTGGTCGAGGACAACTGGGAATCGCCGACGCTGGGCGCCTGGGGCCTCGGCTGGGAGGTGTGGTTGAACGGGATGGAAGTCACCCAGTTCACCTATTTCCAGCAGGCCGGCGGACTCGAGTGCAAGCCGGTGACGGCCGAAATCACCTACGGCCTCGAACGCCTCGCGATGTACTTGCAGAACGTCGACTCGGTGTTCGACCTCGTGTGGACGCACGCGCCACATGGCGTCGTCACCTATGGCGACGTGTTCCACCGCAACGAAGTCGAGCAAAGCGCCTACAACTTCGAGTACGCCGACACCGCGGAAATGTTCCATCGCTTCGATGCCTGTGAAGCCGAGGCCAACAAGCTGGTCGCGCTGCACCTGCCGCTGCCGGCCTACGAACAGGTGATGAAGGCCAGCCATGCCTTCAACCTGCTGGATGCGCGGCGCGCGATTTCGGTGACCGAACGCCAGCGCTACATCCTGCGCGTGCGCGCGTTGGCGCAGGCGGTGGCGAAGGAATGGGTGGCGCCGGTCGAAGCCGCGGCGGAGGTGGCACATGGCTGAGCGCATCCGCGCATTGCTTCCCCCTTCCGCAGGAAGGGGGATCGAGGGGGATGGCTTTGCATCGCGCGTGGCGGCATCCCCCCGCCGCTTCGCGGCGACCCTCTCCGCGGGCGCTTTGCTTCCCCCTTCCGCAGGAAGGGGGATCGAGGGGGATGGCCTTTTCGAATGCCGGCTAGCATGTGTCGCCGGGGAGCGCTCGACATGAGCAACGACAAGTCGCTCCTGATCGAGATCGGAGTAGAAGAACTCCCCATCCACGCCGTCGATGAACTGGCGCAGGCCCTCGCGCAAGGCATGTGCGACGGATTGGTGAAACGCGGGATCGCTGCCGACACCGCGGCTGCACGCGTGTACTGCTCGCCGCGCCGCTTGGCCGTGCTGGTGCCGGCGGTGGCCGCCGAGCAACCCGAACAGCGCAGCGAAAGCTTCGGCCCGTACGTGAACATCGCGCTGGACGCGAACGGCGAGCCGACCAAGGCCTTGCTCGGGTTCGCCGGCAAGTGCGCCGTCGCGTGGAACGAACTGGAACGTGCCAGCGATGCCAAGGGCGAGCGCTTCGTGCATCGCAGCGTCACGCCCGGCCGCAGCACCGCCGAGCTGGTCCCCGAGATCGTGCGCGAGGCGGCAGCGGTTTTGCCGATCGCCAAGCCGATGCGCTGGGGCGATCATGACTTCAGCTTCGTGCGACCGGTGCACTGGCTGGTGCTGTTGCACGGCGATGAGGTGATCGATGGCGAGTTGTTCGGCTTGAAGAGTGGCCGCCAATCGCGCGGGCATCGCTTCATGCACCCGGGCCCGGTGCACCTCGTCGATGCCGACGGCTACCTCGATGCGCTGCGCGCGGCGAAGGTGCGCGCGCATCCGACCGAGCGGCGCATCCGCATCCGCGAAGAAGTGACGGCCGCCGCGCAAGGCCTCGGCACCCCGCGCCTCGATGACGCGCTGCTGGATGAACTGGCCAACCTCAACGAATGGCCGGTAGCGATCGCCTGCACCTTCGATCGTGATTTCCTCGGTGTACCGCACGAGGCGCTGGTGACCACGATGCGCGCGAACCAGAAATTCGTGCCGGTGTTCGATGCCGACGGCAAGCTCGGCGAGCATTTCATCGGCATCGCCAACATCGAATCGAAGAGCCCGGGGCAGATCCGCCGCGGCTACGAGCGCGTGATCCGTCCACGCTTCGCCGATGCGAAATTCTTCTTCGATGAAGACCTGAGGACACCGCTGGCATCGCATCAGCACGCATTGGAAAACGTCACCTACCAGAAGGCGCTGGGCAGCGTGTGGGACAAGACCGTGCGCGTGGCCGAACTGGCGACCTCGATCGCGCAACGCCTGCTGGCGCAAGGCCTCGACGTCGATGCGGCGCAAGCGGCACATGCGGCGGGCTTGTCGCGCTGCGACCTGATGACGCGGATGGTCGGCGAGTTCCCGGAGCTGCAAGGCGTGATGGGGCGGCACTACGCCACCGCGCAAGGCGAGCCCGCCGACGTCGCCAACGCGCTGGACGAGTTCTACCGGCCACGCAACGCCGGCGACGGCATCGCCGAAGGTCCGCTGGCACAGTGCCTGTCACTGTCCGACAAGCTGGACACGCTGGCCGGCATCTTCGCGATCGGCATGAAGCCGACCGGCAACAAGGATCCCTTCGCGTTGCGCCGTACCGCGCTGGGACTGGCGCGCACGCTGATCGAGGGCAAGCTCGACCTCGACCTTGACGTGCTGCTGAAGGATGCTCTCGCGCAGATTCCCGACACCGCTGTTCTCCCCTCTCCCTCCGGGAGAGGGTGGCGCGAAGCGCCGGGTGAGGGTTCGAGACATCGCGCGGAACACGTGGCCTCAACCTCGGCCCCTGTCCCGGGTAGATCGGGGGAAAGCACAACCACAGCGCGTGCGGCGTTGCTCACCGACTTGCATGGGTTCATCCTCGATCGCCTGCGCGGTTACTACGCTGAACAAGGCTTCAGCGCGCAACAGTTCGAAGCCGTCACCGCGGTGCACCCCACCAGCCTCGTCGACTTCGACCGCCGCCTGCGCGCGGTGGCGGCGTTCGCCAAACAACCCGAAGCCGAACAGCTCGCCGCCGCCAACAAGCGCGTCGCCAACATCCTGCGCAAGGAAGGCATCGACGTCGCGGCGGCCGCGGCACGCCCCGTCGACGAGGCCCTGCTGCGCGAACCGGCCGAGCGCGCACTGGCCGAGGCGCTCGATGCTGCGCGTCGGGACAATGCGGCGCGGCTCGACACCGACGCCGCGAGCCGCGACTACGAGGGCGCGCTGGCGCGCCTCGCGCAGTTGCAGGCACCCGTCGACGCCTTCTTCGACGGCGTGATGGTGATGGCCGATGATCCCGCCCTGCGCGCCAACCGCGTCGCCTTGCTGGCCCGCGTCAAGGCCCGCTTCGACGCCATCGCCGACATTGCGCTGCTGTAAGCTCGGTTCGGTCGCCAGGCGCCGCAGGCCCGGGCCAACGGCGGCATCCGTTTATGGGCCACTCTGGAATCGGTCGGCATGAGAACCTTGGACGCCAAATGGCAACGCGCGCAGCGTTATCTCGAGCAGGGCAACGTCACGTCGGCTCGCGCTGCAATGGAGTCCATCCTCGCCAGCGACCCAGACCAGCCCCACGCGCACGTCATGCTCGGGGGGATGGCCTGGAAGGCTGACCAGGTCCGTCTCGGCACAGAGCATGCACTGGCGGCGATGCGTTGTCGCCTGGATTCGCCGGAATTCATTTGCGACGTGATTGCCGCGCTTGCGTCAGTGGGTGAAGCTGCCGCAGTCCACGATCTGCTGGCCCACCCCCTGCTTACCTACATGCCAATCTCGATACCCGTGTTGATGCGCCTTTCGGGATTGGCGCAAGGCAACGGCGAACATGATCGAGCACTCGCTTGTCTGGAACGCGCGCGTTCGTTGGGTGCCGGTGGTGCCGAATTCCTGGAGTATCTCGGCGTACAGCTGGTTTTCAACGGCAAGCTGGATGAGGCAGAACGCACATTGGAGGAATGCGTGCGGCTCAAACCGACGCTCGGCCGGGCCGCGTTGTTGCTCTCCAGGCTGAAGTCGCAGTCCGCGCAGCGCAACCATCTTGGCAATCTGGCCACTGGACTCGCGCGCGTCGAGCGAGGCAGCGTTCAACATGCATCGCTCGAATTCGCGCGCTACAAGGAGTTCGAAGACCTCCAGCGTGATGACGAAGCGTGGGCTGCGCTCCTGGAAGCCAATCGTGTGATGCACGCACATCGAACCCACGATCCGGACGCGGAGGAAGCATCCATCCAACGATTGATCGATGTGACGGCCGACCTTGGTGCGTCGCAGTTCGCGGCGAATCGTGAAGGCGCGAATCCGATCTTCGTCGTGGGGATGCCTCGATCCGGTACGACCTTGCTCGACCGCATCATCAGCAACCACTCCGCGGTGGTTGACGCCGGTGAACTGGACGATTTCGGCAACCAGGTGCGCTGGGCGGTCAATCACATGTCACCGCAACTCCTGGATGAGACCGCGCTCGCCCGCTTGCAGGACGTGGACTTCCCCGACCTCGGCCGGCGGTATCTGGAACACACCCAATGGCGTGCCGGTGGCAAGGCCCACTACGTGGACAAACTCCCGGCGAACTGGTTGCTGGCGGGCTTGATCGCGCGCGCCCTTCCCGGTGCCCCGATCCTGCACATGGTGCGCGATCCGATGGACGTGTGTTTCTCCAACTGGCGCGCGATGTTGGGCGATGCCTATCCCTACAGCTACGACATGACGGCGTTGGCGCGCCACCACGCAGCCTACCAAAAGCTGATGGCGCACTGGCACCGGGTGTGCCCCGGTCGCATCCTGGATGTGCCGTACGTGGAATTGGTCAACCAGCCCGAGCGCGTTGCGCGTCGCGTGCTTGAATTCTGCGGTTTGCCGTTCGAGCCCGGTTGCGTCGACGTTACCCGCAACGCGCAGCACCTTGCCACCTTGAGCATGGTGCAGGCACGCGAGCCGATTGACACGCGCGGTGTCGGCGCCTGGCGCCGCTACGACAAACAACTGGAACCGTTGCGCGCCCAGCTTGCCGGCATTTAGCCACGGGGTCGGACGAAAAAAGGGCCGGCTTTCGCCGGCCCTTGCGGTTCAAGCCTTTCGGCGTGAATCAGAAGTGCATCTGCAGTTCCAGCCAGGTCATGCGGCCATAACCGTTGTACACGTAGAAGTTGTAGTACGGCGGTGGAAGCACGCTCTCAGAGCCGAACGAGTACTCGGTCGGCGGCGCGCGGTTGGCCAGGTTGTTCACCGTCAGTTGCACCGCCACGTCCTTGTCGATCTGGTAGTTCAAGCTGCCGTTGAACGTTGCCCAACGGCCCATGGTGCCGGTACCGCCGTAGTTCACCGACTTGCCATACAGGGTGCCGAACAGGGTTGTGGTCCACTTGCCGACCGCCCACGATGCGGATGCGCTCGTACGGGTCTTGAACTCGTACGAGTTGTAATTGTGCAACAGGTCGATGTACGGATCGCCCGGGTTCTGCTGGTATTCGTGGTGCAGTTCGACGAAGTAGTCGGCTGACAACGCCAGATCACCGGCCCGGCCGAGGTCGAACTTGTACTGCGCACTGGCCTGAATGAAGTTCGCCCGCTCGCTGCCGATGTTGATCGGGAAGGTCTGGACATTCTGGATCTGGTTTCGCGCCAACACGAACGGATCGTTGGCCGGGAAGCGGGCAACCTGCGCAATCGCGTTTTGGCACTGCGTCGAGTTGATGTCATACGCCTGGCCACCGAACGACACGCCGAGCCGGCAATTGGCCTCAAGCTGCAACAGTGAGTCAGGCGATTGCGTCGTGATCTCATTGCTGATCTTGATGTTGGTGTAATCCGCCTTGAGGGTGAAGTTGGTGGTTGGCGACCAGACCAGGCCATAACCCCACGACGTGGCGGTCACGTTCTTGAGGTCGGGGCTGCCACGATAGAACGAGAACATCGACTCGTCCGCATATGGGCAGCTGCCCAAGTTCGACGCGGTGTAGCCGTAATAGCGGCACAGGTAATAGTCGGTTGCGCCGGTATAGAAGCCGCTGGGCTTCTGGAACAGGTAGTACATGTCCGGCGCGCGGAACGCTGTTGCGTAGTTGGCGCGCAGCAACAAGGTGTCGAACGGCCGGTACTCCAGTCCCAGCTTGTAGGTCGCCTTCGCATCTTTGCGGCCCGCTGAACTGTAGGAGTCGTAACGCGCCGAAACGTCAGCGGTCAGCTGCTTGAGCAGCGGCAAGCGAAGCTCCGCACCCACGGCCCAACGGTCGCGCGAACCGCCACCTTCCGTACCGGTTCGACCAACGAAATCACCCGCGATCAGGCGCGGATCAACCGGGCTGTGGAACGACTGATTGCCCCACTCCGCAACGGCGGCGAAGCCCGCCGACCCGCCAGCCATTTCGAACAAGTCGGTATTGGTTATCGTGGCGTGCACGTTCTGCTGCCAGGAAACCGACTTCGACTGGATGTCGGCAGACATCGCAAGCCACTGGGACTGGCTCACCGGGTTGTACAGGTGGTCGTAATCGGGCGTGAACACCGGGAAGCCGTATCCATACGGATCGGTGCCCTGTTGTTGGCCAAGGAAATAGTCGGTTGCCGGTCCGTTCAGCAGCCAGGGACTGGTTTCGGAGGTGTTGACCTGCGAACGGTTGTAGTACGCATCGTAGGCCCAGCTGGAGTCGCCGAAGTTGCCACGGATACCGAAGTCGGCGTTGTACTGACGGGTGCGGATGCGGTCGAGGTTGCCGTCCGAACCGCCCATTTCCTCTGGCGCAATGTAACGCTGGACCGACCGGAAGTCGCCGACATCGGGATCAAAGAAAATGGACGCGTAGGCATTGGCCGACTGGCTCAACCCGGGGTTGTAATACGAGTAAACGCTCGGCCCGCCGTTGATGCCCTGCTTGGAGAACCCATACAGTACATCGCCGTACAGCTCGGCGTTGTCGTTGAGCTGGTACGTCAGGTTGAGGTAGCCATTGACGTTCAGGCTGCGGTTCAACAGGGAAACGTGATCGGAATCGTGATAGGTGCCGCAATAATACCCACTGTTAGGGCGGTGATCGTAGCCCATCGTGCCGCCGAACAATCCGGAGACGGCGTTGCACGCCCCCGCGCCCGGATCGTCATACGCACCGGTGAACGGGCTGAAGATCATGATGGCTCGGGCCGCGACGTAGGGCGGCCCCATGGGGTTTTCCAAGCGCGATGGCCAGAAGGATTGCGCAACGGTAAGCGGGTTCTGGTTGGTCACGCTCAAGGCGTAGGTGGACGAGAGCTTGCCCCACGTGTGGCCGCCGGAAAATTGCAGGCGCTCGTTCTGGCCGCCGCCGTTTTGATAGCCGCCCACGCGGAACGAAAGGTTGGTGCCCTCGATGTGCTTCTTCAGCACGATGTTGATGACGCCGGAAATGGCCGACGAGCCATAAAGCGATGATGCGCCACCCGTCAGGATATCGATGTGGTCGACCATCGCGGTCGGGATGTTGGAGAGATCCGTGATGCTCTCGCCGCCGTTGTAGGGCAGCGGGTAGTCGGCCAGCGGGTGGCCGTTGAGCAGGGTCAAGGTGAAGGCGGGGTCGAGACCAAACAGGCTGATGACCTGCGCGCCGGGGGTGAACGTACCCTGCGAAGCGGCCTGGTTGCCCTGTACCGAACCCGTGGAGACGGTCAGTGTCTGCAGCGCGTCATACACGTTGCGGAAACCCTGCTTCTCCATTTCCTGCGAAGTGATCGTGATGACCGGGTTGGCGGTTTCGATCTCCGACTGCGGGATCAGCGAACCGGTGACCGTGACGGTCTCCAGGGTCTTCGGCTTTTCCTTCTTGGTGTTTTGCGCGGTCGCAGTCTGATCCTGCGTTTGCGTGGTGGTGGCATTCTGCGCATACGCGGTGCCTGCAACGAACAGGCTGGCGCAGATGGCCGAGGCCAGGAGCTTGCGATTCATCAGGAGTACTCCCCAAACAGTACGGAGAAAATGGTGATCCGAATCCATGCCTACGCGTCGGCATGCGCCCGGAAGTATGGTCGTCGTCACGTGTGCGAAGGCCAGCGACCTTCCTGGAACCTCGTGACAGCGGCGTCTGAACTTAACGCGGCATTCACATTAGCGATATTTTTACGTGTGCGCAAGCCGGACGAAAGCTGGGCGAAAGGTTCCGGCGACCCGGGCGGGAGCCGCGGGTTCGGGCAATCATTGCCGTCAACGGCTTCCGCCAGCGCTGCATCCGCGCTAAAATCAAAGGTCCGGCCTGAATTCCCATCGTGGCCGACGCTGCCGCGCTGCATCTTGGTGCGCGCGCTCGCTTTCACCAGAGGAACCCCCATGCGAAAGTCTGTTGTTGCTCCGTTGCTGATTGTCCCGTTGATCCTCGCCGGATGCGGCTCGCAGTCCCCTGAAGCCGAGTCGTCTGCCTCGGCGCCCGTATCGGCGCCGGCGTCTGCCGCCACGCCGGCCACGGCCGCGACTGCTGTCAGCGGCACGGTCAACCTGCAGGACGCCGCGACTGTGCTGCAGCCCGGCGCCACCCTGCAACTGTCATTGGTCGATGTCAGCAAGCAGCCCGGAGTGACCGTCAACCAGCAGAACGTGGCTGCACCGAAGTTCCCGCAGTCGTTCAGCATTCCCTTCACCGCGGGTCAGATCAACCCCAATGACCTGTACGTGCTGCAGGCGACCATGCAGGCCAATGGCCGCACCTGGACCACGCCGATGCAGCAGCCGGTGTTGACCCACAACCAGCCCGCCACGGTCAACCTGACACTGATCCCGCAGCCGACGCGGGCGGAGAAGATGATGGCCGCGTTCCAGGACGCCAAGCGCGCCACCGGCGGCATGAAGGTGACGCAAGGTTCGTCCAGCAAGATCGGCGAAGCGCGCAGCTGGCAGGTTTTCCGTGACGCGAACGGGGTCGAGTTCATCATTGAACAGGTGAACCACAACGACACCGGTTTCACCAAGACCGAGTACGCCTACCGCAACGGTCTGCCGTGGGTAGTCGTGCAGGAAGCCTTGACCTCGCCGACCGCAGCGCCGACCTCGACGACCCGCGTGGCTTGGGGCGATGACGGCGTGCTGGTGGTGAACGAACAGGTCCAGGGCAGCAACACCACGACGGTGTCCGATGCCACCACCAAGACGCTGCACCGCGACGCCGAGACGCAGTACAAGCGCTTCAGCAAGCAGCACTGACGCCTCCCCGTTTGCTGCAAGAAAAAGGCCGCGCATTGCGCGGCCTTTTTCGTTGCGCGGTTTACCCGATCAGAACTTCAGCTTGGCGCCGATGTTGAGACTGTTCACGCGCTGGCTCGAATCCGAGAAGCGGCCGTCGTAGCCGATCCAGCCCGAGAAATTCGACGAGAAGTCGGCGGCGAGGCCCACCCCGACGCTGCCCCAATTGCGGTCGGCAGCGAAGCCGGGCAGCGTGAATTGGCCGGGCATGCTGACGAGTCCCGCGGTCACTTCGTCCGCATCGGCGTCACTGTCATGGTTCCACGCCACCCGCGCGTACGGATGCAAGGTGGCATCGCCGGCCTTGAGGTTGCCGTTGAGCTGCCAGCCGAGCGTGCCGATCAAGGCGTGCCGGTTCTGCTTGCCGAAGGTCATGGTGGTGGCGGTGTTGCCGTTCTCGGAGTAGGCGTTCACCTCGATGCTCTGCCAGCCGACGTCCGCGTACGGACCGGTACGCCAGTCACCGAAGTCGAGCCACCAGCCGCCGGTCAGCGCGAAGGCTTCATGCGAGCCGGAGGTGTCGCCGCTTTCCTGACGCACGCTCGGGCCGATCGGGATATTGCGCTGGATGTCGCTGTAGCCCAGATGGCCAAAGCTGCCGATCGCGCCGAAGTAGGCCTGTTGCCAGCCCCACATCACGTAACCGGTGGCCAACAGGTCCTGCAGCTTGAAGCCGCCCATGTTGCCGGCATAACTTGCCTTGTTCTGGCCAACGGTGAAGGCCAGGCCCGCGGTCACGGAATCGGAAGGATGCAAGTCGGCACCGAAGCTCAAGGTGTTGACGTCGTTGTCGCTCTTGGGCGAATTCACCTGCGCATCCAGCCGCTGGCGCGCGTAGTCGTAGTTGGCCCACAGGCGCAGGCCGTTGCCCGGCGCGCTGGCGAGGCGGGTGGTGGCCTGCGTGGTGATCGCGCGATTAAGGCTTGCGTTGATCTCGAGCGGGGCCTCGGCCAGCAGCGACATCTGGCCCGGCGCGATCACGATCGACTCCGCGTATTGCGCCAACATCGCGTGCGCGGCCGTGGTCGGGTGCACGCCGTCGGCGAACAGGTACGTGGACTCGGTTCCCGGCTGATAGGTGGACGTGGCCCCCGGCGTGCCGGCAGGCAGGCAGGCCAAGGCGCTGCTGCTGCAAGCTGGCGTGGTGACGTTGGTGAACCCATAGGCACTCGGGTTGGCCACGACCTCGTTGAGGAAGGCAAAGGCATTCACCGGAATGATGTTGACGCCGGTGTTGGCCAGCCCTGCGTTCAGGGCATTGTTGAAGGTCAGCGACATGCCAGTGAGTTGCGCCGCGGCGGCCGGACCCTGCAATGTCGCATCGGGCGTGATCCCGATGTTCGGCAGGTTGACCACCATCACGTAGCGCGCGCCAGCCTGGCCGAGTTGCTGGATCATGCCGAGTTCGGTGTCGGCGGCGATGATCAGGTTGGTCTGCACCTGGGCCGGCGTGAGCCCGCCTTGGGACGCAACGTAAGCGTTGTAAAAAATGTCATTGGCGCCGCCCCACACCGCGTACAGCGTGTTGGGGTCGGCCTTGCCGCCGGTCGCCTGCAGATACATGCCGAGCTGGGTCGGCAAGGTCGGCACGCTGGCCGGCACGCCCGGGGAATTGTTGACGATGCCGGCGCCGCCGAAGGCGAAGTCGGTGCCACCGGCCACGGCCGGCGTCAGCGGCGTGCCGAAGAAATCGGCGACGTCCTCGAGTCCTGTCTGGCCGGGATTGGTGGTCCAGCGGAAGATCGGCAGGCCCTGCGACAGCGTGATGTTGCCGTCATCGGAAAGGCTGTCGCCAAACACCACCATGTTGTCGAACAGGCCTGCGTGGGCGGTCGACGAAGCGGTCGCGGCAGGCTGCACCGCGGGCGCGGCCTGAGCAACGAAGGCGGAACTGGCAAGCGCCAGCGCCACGGCGCAGGCGAGGTAACGAGGACGAAGCATGGCCCGGAATCTCCAAAATCGCCGAATGGCGGAGTGCGCCAAGACTAATACAAACGTTTGAATCAGTCATTGCCGCGGCGCGGCGGCGTTGCGGCGGCGCGCCCGGAAAGGCCGCTTGCCGCGAATCAGCGCGCACCTAAGCCGATCGGGATCCAGCGAGGGGGCCGCGATTCGACTGCCGTTTCAGGTGCACCAGCAACAACGAGATCGCCGCCGGCGTGACGCCGCTGATGCGGCGGGCCTGGCCGAGCGTTGCCGGTTGCACCCGTTTCAGCTTCACCGACACCTCGGCCGACAATCCGCGCACCTCATCGTAGGCAAAGGCCGCCGGAATCGGCGTGTCCTCGTGCTGGCGCTGGCGTTCGATTTCCTGATGCTGGCGATCGAGATAGCCCGCGTACTTGGCCTGCACTTCCACCTGTTGCGCGACATCGGCGCTTGCGACGGCCGGGCCGAAGCCGTCCAGTGTCGCGAGCCTGGCGTAGTCGAGTTCGGGGCGGCGCAACAGGTCGAGCGCCGTCGCTTCATGGCCGAGGGCAATGCCGAATTCCGTTTTCAGCGCCACACCCAGCGCGTTCGCCGGTGTCGCCCACAGCGTCTTGAGCCGCGCGGTTTCGCACTCGACGGCTTCGCGCCTGGCGCGCATCGCATCGAAACGCGGCTGTGGTACCACGCCCAATTCGAAACCCTTTTCGGTCAAGCGCAAATCCGCATTGTCCTCGCGCAAGTGCAGGCGATACTCGGCGCGCGAGGTGAACATCCGGTACGGCTCGATGGTGCCGTTGGTGGTCAGATCGTCGATCAGCACGCCGATGTAGGCCTCGTCGCGACGCGGCCACCATGGCGCTTCACTGCGTGATGCGCGCGCGGCGTTGAGTCCGGCGATCAAGCCTTGGGCCGCGGCTTCCTCGTAACCGGTGGTGCCGTTGATCTGGCCGGCGAAATACAGGCCCGCTATGGCCTTGGTTTCCAGCCACGGCTGCAGGCCGCGCGGGTCGAAATAATCGTATTCGATCGCGTAGCCCGGGCGGGTGATGTGGGCATGTTCGAAGCCCCGGATGGAATGCACCAGCTCGACTTGCACGTCGTACGGCAGTGAGGTCGAAATGCCATTCGGATAGATCTCGACGGCATCGAGGCCTTCCGGTTCGATGAAGATCTGGTGCGAAGCCTTGTCGGCAAAGCGCACTACCTTGTCTTCGATCGACGGGCAGTAGCGTGGGCCGGTGCCTTCGATCTTGCCCGTATAGAGTGGTGAACGGTCGAGCCCGGCACGGATGATGTCGTGGGTGCGCGCATTGGTGTGCGTGATCCAGCACGGCACCTGGCGCGGATGTTCGGCGCGCGCGCCCAGATAGGAAAACACCGGCAGTGGATCGTCGCCTGCCTGTTCTTCGAACACCGAATAATCCAGCGAACGCGCGTCGATGCGCGGCGGGGTGCCGGTCTTCAGGCGATCGGCCCCCAGCGGCAATTCACGCAGTCGCAGCGCCAACGCCGTCGCGGGCGGATCGCCGGCGCGACCACCGGCGTGGTTTTCGAGACCGATGTGGATCTTGCCGGCGAGGAAGGTGCCGACCGTCAGCACCACGCGCGGCGCGCGGATCGTCAGGCCCATCTGCGTGACGACGCCGGCCACGCGGCCTTGCTCGATCACCAGATCGTCGACCGCCTGCTGGAACAGTTCGAGGTTCGGTTGTGCCTCGACGATGCGGCGCACCGCCGCCTTGTACAAGGCGCGATCGGCCTGGCAGCGGGTCGCGCGCACCGCCGGGCCTTTCGACGCGTTCAAGATGCGCCACTGGATGCCCGCGAGGTCGGCGGCATGTGCCATCGCCCCGCCCAGCGCGTCGATTTCCTTGACCAGGTGACCCTTGCCGATCCCGCCGATCGCGGGATTGCAACTCATCTGGCCGATCGTTTCGAGGTTGTGGGTCAACAGCAGGGTGCGCGCGCCTGCGCGCGCCGAGGCCAGCGCGGCTTCCGTGCCGGCGTGACCGCCGCCCACCACGATGACGTCATAGGACTGCATGTTGTTCGCCGATTGGCCTGTGCTGCGCTGACTCGCCGACGCGCGATCCGCCCCGGCAAATCGCAAACGCGCCGTCTCGCCCACCACCGACCACGATCACGTCAAAGCTGGTCATCTTGCGTCATTTGTATCTGATTGCAACGCGAAAACGGCTCGCCCGGATGGCCGTGCGCGGCGCGCCGGCCATCATTTTCGCCGCCAATCGTGGAAAAACGTTACAGACCCCGTGCCGGGCGCACGAAAAATGGCGGCGACCCGGCAATGTCACATTCTCTTGCAATTGCCGCGCGTCCGGACCGGGGGGTTGGCACGCGAAGTGCACTACCCCTGTGCGCTCCCATCGAAGCAGCCATTGCGAGTGGCGAGGGACCGGCAAAGCAGGAGCCGGTTCGCGACGAAGGGGATGTGGCCTGGAAGACCACGAAAAGGAACTGGCGCCCGGCGGTCATCAGGAACAGGGGGAATCCAGAGTAACCGTGTTCCGGGCGCCAGATTCAGGAAATCCAACAGGACGTCGAAGCGGCTGAGCCCGTCAAAACTGCCCTTCGGCGAAGAGTATCAGCGAGTGTGGATGAATGCCACTTGAAGTTTCTACAGGCATTTTAGCGCCGGCAGGCGCCCGCAAAACAGAGGAGAAAGTGTGATGAGCTTCGTCGAAATGAGCAATGAGGAACTGGAAGCGGTCCGCCGGCACCACGACATGCTGATCCAGATGGGTGAGCTGGAACTGCGCGCCGACCAGATTCGCGAAAACTGCCCGGCCAACATGCGCCAGCAGATGTTGCAGCCGATCGAAAGCAAATTGCATCAGCTGGGTGACGTGGTAACGCACCTCGCCGTCTGAGGCTTCACCGGCCAGCTGAAGCGGGCCGGATCTTGCAACGGAGAGCGCCGTGAGGCGGTCTCCGTTTTTGTTTGGAAGCATGCTGAAAAGTATCGCCCTGCCGCCACGGCATCCCTGACACGAAATATCAGTGGCGACGGGTGTCGGGATCGCGGGAATCGCGCGGGCGCGGTGCGGGCGCGACTTCGGGCGCGCGGGCACGCGGTTGGAAGGACGGCCGCGGCGCTGCGCGCGGCGGCGCGCGATAGCCCTCACGATAGGTGCTGTTTCGAGGCTGCGCGAAATCGACTGGCAAACGAGCTTGCGGTGGCGACGCCAACGGGCGTGGCGAATAGCCTACTGCCGCCGGCGCGACGTTCGGGTGGCGCATGACGCGCCCCTGCCGGGCGACCGGCGCGCGCACGAAGCGCTCGTGATCGAACGCCGTGCGCTCACGCATCCAGTGGTCGGCACCGCGCGCGCCGAAATCCCGCGGCAATGCGGCGCTGCGGACGGCTTGCGGCGACGGCGTCCTGGACGACGGCAGCGAAGGCCGCAGCGACATCACGCCGAGATACTGCGCGTGCTCGGCGCCACCCGGATTCGTTCGATAGTTGCGGCAGTGGCGGTGGTGGCAGCCCCACCAGAACGGCGGGTAGCTGGTGTACCACGGCCCCCAGTAACCGGGGAAATTCCAGACGCTGGAAACGCCGAATCCAAAGCCGGCTCCACCCCAATAACCGCCCGTCCAATAACCGGGCCAATAACCACCGGGCCAGTAACCCCAGCCGCCGTAGCCCCCGTAACCGTACGTCCATGCATACGGCGGGCTGCCGTTGTAGTAACCCCAACCGCTGGTGCCGGCGTAGTACGGGCCGGTTCCGTAGTCGTCGTAATAACCGGTGCCCGAATAGGGTCCGCTGCTGGTGTAGTAACCACCGCTGCCGGAGGCAGTGGGTTGCACGTAGCGGTATCCGGTCGCACAACCGGCGAGCAACAACGCGCCGACCGCCAGCCATGCCAGACGTGCGTGGCGAGGCCACGCGTTCGGTCGAGATTGTCTGGACATCACGCACCTCCGCGTACCGGTGATTCCTGTACTCGATGGTACGCCCATGCACGCGCGAGGGCACGCTCGCGCAGCGGCGTGTTCAGCCAGCGGTCGTACCCGCCGCCAGCATCCGCGTGAGGATTTCACCAAGGTCGGGCGAGTGACTGCCGCGAGCCAGCAGTTCGCGCAGCGCGGCTTCCGCCGACGCGCGGCGTTTGGGTTCCAGCCGCGGCCAGTCTTCGAACGCCTTGGCCAGGCGCGCCGCCAGCTGCGGGTTGCGCGTGTCCAGCTCGGCGAGCTTGCCGGTGAACCAACGGTGGCCGGCGCCGTCCGGACGGTGGAACGCAACCGGATTGGCGCGCGCAAAGGCGCCCAGCAGGGCATGCACGCGGTTGGGATTGGCCAGCGTGAAGGCAGCATCGGCTTCCAGCGCCTGCACGCGTTCCAGCGTGGCGTGGTTGGGTTGCATGGCTTGCAGCATGAACCACTTGTCGAGCGTCAACGCATCGCCATCGAAACGTTCGCGATACGCGCGCAGCGCCGCCGCAGCTTGCGGCGCACCCGCGCGCAGCAGCGCCGCGAGCGCCGCGAGTCGAT
Organism: Rhodanobacteraceae bacterium; assembly: GCA_035701705.1. Classification (GTDB taxonomy): domain Bacteria; phylum Pseudomonadota; class Gammaproteobacteria; order Xanthomonadales; family Rhodanobacteraceae; genus 66-474. The sequence goes on along the minus strand of DASSRT010000054.1, from coordinate 27,233 downwards.
CGGTCATGCCGCGCGCGCCATCGAATTGGGCTGACGCCAACGCGGCGCCGGTGCCGGCACCGCCACGCTGCAGCAGTGCCAGCACGCGACCCTTCAAGCGGCGGCGTGCCGAGGCGTCCGGGCCGAGATCTCCTGCCTCACCGGCGTGCAATTCGGCGTACGCCGTTGCCAGCGCACCACCAAGGCGATGGGCCAATGCATTTTCCAGCGACTCGCGCGCCGCATGCACCGCGTCGGGATCGAAGGGACTCTGGCGGGCACCGAGTTCCAGCGCCGAGGGTGGCGTCAACAGGTCGGCGAGCAGGGCCGGATCGATATCGGCACGCGCTGCGAACAACTGCGCCAGCACTTCCAGCCACGCCGCGGTCGCCGTCTGTTCGTGCGCGCCGCCCAGGGCTTCATCGAACGCACGCGTGGCAAGCTGCTGCGCGGCATTCCAGCGATCGAAGCCTTCGCTCTCGTGGCGCACCAGCAAGGCCAGCTGCGCAGGGCTGTAGTCGAAGCGCATGTGCACCGGCGCCGAGAAACCACGCAGCAGCGAGGGCGTCGGCGCCGAGGGCGTGTCCTCGAACACGAAGGCCTGCTCTGCACCGGTCAGTTCCAGCACGCGGGCGTTGGGAAAGCGGCTGCCATCCTCGGCAAACAAGGCCACGTTGACGGGAATCGGCAGCGGCTGCCTGTGTGGCTGGCCGGCGCTTGCCGGGGTGTGCTGCGCAAGCGTCAGCGTGTAGCGCCTGGCCGCGGCGTCGTACTCGCCGCGCGCGCTCACCTCGGGCGTGCCGGCCTGCGCATACCACTTGAGGTAGGGCGACAGGCTGGTCTCGTTGGCCTCGCCGAGCGCTGCCAGCAGATCCTCGATGGTCGCGGCCTGGCCGTCATGGCGCGCGAAATAAAGGTCGGTGCCGCGACGGAACCCGGCCTTGCCGAGCTTGCCCCGCAGCATGCGGATCAGTTCGGCGCCCTTCTCGTACACCGTCGCGGTGTAGAAATTGTCGATGGCCTGGTACTCGGCCGGACGCACCGGATGCGCGAGCGGTCCCGCATCTTCCGGAAACTGCACGCGGCGCAAGGCGGACACATCCTCGATGCGTTTCAGCGACGCCGAATGCATGGCCTCGCAGAACGAATGCTCGCGGAACACCGTGAAGCCTTCCTTCAGGGAAAGCTGGAACCAGTCGCGGCAGGTGACGCGGTTGCCGCTCCAGTTGTGGAAATACTCGTGGCCGATCACCGCTTCGATGCGGCGGTATTCGTCGTCGGTGGTGGTGTCGGGGTCGGCCAGCAGGTATTTCGAATTGAAGATGTTGAGGCCCTTGTTCTCCATCGCGCCCATGTTGAAGTCGTGGGTCGCGACCACGTGGAACGCCGGCAGGTCATAGTTGCGCCCGAAGGCCTGCTCGTCCCAGCGCATCGCGCGCTCCAGCGCATCCATCGCGTAATGGCAACGGCCGATCGCATCGGCCTCGGCCCACAGCGTCAGCATCACGTCGTGGCCATCGGCGGTGCGGTACGGGCGCTCGATTTTTTCCAGGTGCCCCGCGACCAGTGCGAACAGATAGCAGGGCTTCGGGTGCGGATCGATGAAGCGCGCGTAGTGGCGGCCGTCGTCGAGATCGCCCGATTCGGTCGCTTCGCCACCGGCCAAGAGGATCGGGAAACGATCCTTCGGCGCGCGCAGGGTGACGTCGTACTTCGCCAACACGTCGGGCCGGTCGGGAAAGAATGTGATGCGGCGAAAGCCCTGCGCTTCGCATTGGGTCAGCAGGAAGCCGCGCTCGCGCGAACCGGACAGGTACAGGCCCGCCAACTGCGTGTTGCGCGCCGGGTCGATGCGCACGTCCAATTCCAGCACACTGCCATCGTGCGCGCCGACGATCGTGAGGCCGGTGGAACCGAGACTGTAGCCGTCGCTGCCAAGCGTGTGCCCGTCCAGCTGCGCTGCGACGAGTTCCACATCCTCGCCATCGAGGAACAACGGTTCGTCGCGGTCACGCGCAAGCGTGAGCCGGGAGTGGACGCGCGTCTCGTCGATCCCGAGATCGAACACCAATTCAACTTGGGTGATGCGCCACGCGGGCGGACGATAATCGGCAAGGCGGACGGGAAGCGCGGCGACGGCCTGGTCAAGCTCGGACATGACGGTAACGATGAAAGTGAAACGGCTACGGTAACATGCCGGCTTTCCCGGGCAGGTGAAGCAGTGGGCAATTGTCGCTACACAGTGGGCTCCGGTTCACTCGACGGTCAACCACTGGTCGTGCTGGAAGATTTCGAGTGCGGACGCCGCCTGCAGGTCGCCTTGCACGGCGGCGCGGTAGTGAGCTTCAGCGTGCGCGTGAACGGCGTTACGCACGAACTGGCCGAAGGTTACCGAAGCGGCGCGGAAATCGCCGGGCGGCCCGGCTCCCGCTTCGCGCTGCTGGCGCCGTTTCCCGGCCGCGTCGCCGACGCGCGCTACCACTTCGACGGACACGCGCAGGATCTCGATCCCGGGGTGACCGGCGCCGCGCGCGCCAGCCGCCACGGTTTCGTGCGCGATGCCGACTTCGAGCTCGTCGCCAGCGCGGCCGACGACGACCACGCCAGCGTGACCCTGGCCACGCAGGCGATCCGGCCACGGCCCGGCTATCCGTTCTCCATCGACCTCGCGGTGACGTTCACGCTGGCCGCCGTCGGACTCACGCTGGAAGCGCGCATGCGCAACGTCGGCGACGACCCGGCGCCGTGCTATTTCGGCTGGCATCCGTACTGGCGGGTCGGAACCGAAACCATCGCCGAGTGGGAACTCTGCGTGCCGGCGCAGACGCTGATCCGCACCGACACCGACATGATCGTGCTGCCCGGTGCAGCCGCGTATGTGCCGGTGGACGACGTGCCGGCGCTGGACTATCGCGAACCCCGCCGGCTTGCGGACAGCATCCTCGACCAGGGCTACACCGACCTTGCCGCCGACGCCGACGGCCGCATGCGCACGCGCCTGCGCAATCCTGCGACTGGCCTCGGTCTGGCACTATGGCAGGAGCGCGGCGTGATGCACGTCTACACCGCCGACACGCTGGCGCGCGATGCGCGCAAGGCGGTGGCGCTGGAACCGATGGAATGCATGGCCAATGCCTTCAACCGGCCCGAGTGCGCCGACGCGATCCGGTTGCGGCCGGGCGCCGAGCGTGTCTTCCGCTGCGGCGTCGAGCTGGAGATCGCGCCATGAACACGATCGACCTGGCGCAGGTGCGCAGCGCCGCGGCGCGGATCGCCGCGCATGCACGGGTCACTCCGGTGCTGCGCAACGACACGCTGGACGCGCGCGCCGGTGCCCAGTTGTTTTTCAAATGCGAGCACCTGCAGCGCGGCGGCGCCTTCAAGTTTCGCGGCGCCTGCAACGCTGTATGGTCGCTGTCGAACGAAGAAGCCGCGCGCGGCGTGGTGACCCACTCCTCGGGCAACCACGGCGCGGCCCTGGCCCTGGCCGCGAAGACGCGCGGCATCCCCGCGCACATCGTGGTGCCCGAAGGCGCGGTGGCGGCCAAGCTCGCCAACATCGAGCGCGCCGGCGGCCGCATCCATCTTTGCGCTGCGACGCTGGCCGCGCGCGAGGAAACCTGCGCGCGCGTACAGCGCGACACCGGCGCAACCCTCGTGCATCCCTACGCCGATGCGTGGGTGATCGCGGGGCAAGGCACGCTGGCACTGGAGTTGCTGCAACAGGTGCCGGATCTCGACGCGCTGATCGCTCCCGTCGGCGGCGGCGGGCTGGTGTCCGGCTGCGCGATCGTGTTGCGGGCGCTGGCGCCCGCGGCCGACATCATCGGCGCCGAACCGGCGGGCGCCGACGATGCGCTGCAATCCCTGCAACGCGGTGAGCGCGTCACGGACATTGTCCCCGACACCCTTTGCGATGGCTTGCGCGCGACCATCGGCGCGCCGAACTTCGAACTGCTGCGCGAGCACCGCGTCGGCATCATCGCCATCGACGATGCCGCCACGCTCGCCGCCATGCGGCTGCTGTGGGCGGAACTGAAGCAGACGGTGGAACCTTCCTCGGCGGTGGTGCTGGCGGCCTTGCTGGCACAACCCGAACGCTTTGCCGGCAAGCGCGTCGGCCTGGTGTTGACGGGCGGCAACGTCGATCTCGACGCGCGCCCTGCCTTTGCGCAGGCTTGACCGCTGCCGGCATTCGGCCGTCTGGACGGCTGGATGGACGTCGCATCGCGCGCGCCGCTTCGTCGCAGAAATCATTTGACAGCCCGTGTGCAGGCCGCCTATCGTCGCCCGCATGTCACCCGCATTCCCGCCAGAGCGCACGTCAAGCGACCCGATCGCGATCGGGCGTGCGCCGCTGCCTGCCGGTGACATGATCGCTTCCGCGTCCACGACGACGACCACGACCACTACCGGCCGTGGGCGGGAGTTCGTGCGCAAGTAAGCCTTGCACGCAACGGTCCCGCCCTCGACGAGGCGGGCCGGTGCCAACCGAATCCGCCGAGCGGGACGGGACCTCAACAGGAAGTCACCGTGAACGTCTGCGTTTCGTCCATCGCCGCCACCCCGCTCCCGTCACCAGCCGTTCTCGCGGCGGCGACGCGAATTCCGCGCAGGCGAACCTTGGCAGTGGGCGTGATCGGCCCCGGGCGCGTCGGCACTGCCCTGCTGGAACAATTGCGCGCGGCCCAACCACGCCTGCAACGCGAGATCGGGCTGATACTGGAACTGCGCGGCGTGGTCGCCAGCCGCCAGATGTGGCTGGACTGCGACGACCCCGATCTCAATGCACGCCAGCCGCGTGCGCAAACCTGGCGCCCGAACGATCTCGACGAATTTGCCGCACATGTGCGCGGCGATGACGGCCGCCACGCCCTGCTGATCGATTGCAGCGCCAGCGATGTTGTGGCCGATCGCTACGCCGGCTGGCTGGCGGCAGGCATCCACGTGGTCACGCCCAACAAAATGGCCGGCAGTGGCCCGCTCGAGCGCTGGCTGGCGATCCGCCGGGCCTGTGCGACCGGCGCGCGCTTTCGTGGCGAAGCGACTGTCTGCGCGGGATTGCCGGTGGTGCAAACCCTGCGCGACCTGCTCGACACCGGTGACGAGTTGCTCGGCATCGAGGGCATGTTCTCCGGCACGCTGGCGTGGTTGTGCAACCGCCACGACGGCCAGCAACCATTTTCCGCACTGTTGCGCGAAGCGCATGCGCAAGGGTTCACCGAGCCCGATCCACGCGCGGACTTGTCCGGCATGGACGTGGCGCGCAAGCTGGTGATCCTCGCACGCGAAGCCGGTCAATCGCTGTCGCTGGAAGACGTGCAGGTGGAAAGCCTGGTGCCACCCGCGCTGGCCGCGCTGCCGCTGGAATCCTTCATGCAGCGCCTGCACGAACTCGACGCGCCCATGGCCAGGCGACTGGCGGACGCGCAGACCGACGGCGACGTATTGCGCCACGTCGGCAGCCTCGATCGCGCTGGCCGCGCGCAGGTTCGCCTGACGAAGGTGCCCGCGTCGCACGCGTTTGCGCACACGCGGCTCACCGACAACATCGTGCAGTTCAGCACCCGCCGCTACCGCGACAATCCGCTGCAGGTGCAAGGCCCGGGCGCCGGGCCGGACGTGACCGCCGCCGCGGTGTTCGCGGACGTGCTGCGCATTGCGGAATCTCTGGCGGTGCAGCCATGATCGCCACTGCGATGGACCCTGATCTGCACAAGCCTTCCGGCGCACCACACGCACACGTTGCGCGCGCATTCGCGCCGGCGAGCGTCGGCAACGTCGGCGTCGGCTTCGACATCCTCGGCCACAGCATGGGCGGCGCAGGTGATCGTGCGGAAGTGCGGATGATCGACGAACCCGGGGTGCGCATCACCGAGATCCATGGTGTGGTGGACACGTGGCCGATGGAGCCGGCGCGCAACACCGCCGGCGCCGCACTGCTGGCGATGTGCGCGACGCTGGGGCTGGACTTCGGCTTCGAACTCACCTTGCACAAGGGCATCGCGCTCGGCTCCGGGATGGGCGGTTCGGCGGCCTCCTGCGTGGCCGCGCTGGTGGCCGCCAACGCGTTGCTGGAACGGCCGCTGGCGCGCGAGGCGCTGTACCCGTTCGCGCTCGAGGGTGAAGCCGTTGCCAGCGGCGGTCGCCACGGCGACAACTTGGGATCGATGCTTTTGGGCGGACTGGTGTTGGCGACGCCATCACGCCTGCTGCGCATCCCGGTGCCGCGCGACTGGCATTGCGCGTTGGTGCATCCGCACTGCGTGCTGGAAACGCGCAAGGCGCGCGCAGCGCTGGCCGGTAATTACGCGTTGCGTGAATTCGTGGCGCAGAGCGGCAATCTCGCGCTGCTGCTGGCCGGTTGCCATCGCGGCGATGCGGCCCTGGTACGCGAAGGCCTCAAGGACGTGCTGGTGGAACCGCGGCGGGCGGCGCTGGTGCCGAATTTTGCGCGCGTGAAGCAGGCCGCACTCGACCATCGTGCGCTCGGCGCCAGCATTTCGGGCGGTGGTCCCAGCGTGTTCGGCTGGTACCAGCGGCGCGAAGATGCCGAAGCCGCCGCCACTGCGATGCGAGGCGCGTTCGAGGAAGCGGGACTCGCCAGTGACCGCTTTGTCGCGCCGATCGACGGACCTGCCGCCGCCTTGTGCGACGACCACGGTGACAGCGCATGAGTGCGTTGCGATACGCGAGCACCCGCGGCCGCAGCCCGGCGGTCAGCCTCGGCGACGCGATCGCCGCGGGGCTGGCGCCGGACGGCGGTCTGTACGTACCGGAACGCCTGCCACGGCTCGACCCGGCGGTGTTCGATCCGCACGCGACGTTGGCCGACACTGCCGCAACGCTGCTGGCGCCATTCTTCGCCGGTGATCCGCTGGCCGCGCAGCTGCCCGCGATCTGCGCCGAGACGCTGGATTTCCCCACGCCGCTGCGTCCGCTGGCGGGTGACGCGAACGCATGGGTGCTGGAACTCTTCCACGGCCCGACCGCGGCCTTCAAGGATGTCGGCGCCCGCTTTCTCGCCGCCTGCCTGCGCCGGCTTCCGCGTGCCGATGTGCGGACGTTGACGGTCCTCGTCGCGACCTCCGGCGACACCGGTGCGGCGGTCGGCGCGGCCTTCCACGGACAGCCAGACGTACGCGTGGTGATCCTGTATCCCGACGGCAAGGTCTCGCCGCGGCAGGCACACCAACTCGGCAGCTTCGGCGGCAACGTGCAGGCGTTGCGCGTGGCCGGCCGTTTCGATGATTGCCAGCGGATGGTCAAGGCCGCACTGAGTGATGCCGACTTGCAGCGCGAGCTGCCGCTGAGTTCGGCCAACAGCATCAGCCTCGGGCGGCTGCTGCCGCAAATGAGTTACTACGCACACGCTGCCCTCGGCTGGCGACGTGAACATCACGAGTCGCTCAACTTCATCGTGCCGACCGGCAATCTCGGCAACGCGCTGGCCTGCCTGTGGGTGCGTGGGCTGGGCTTGCCGGTGGGAAAGATCCAGCTCGCCTGCAACGCCAACGCCACCTTGCCGGAATTCCTCGCCGGCGCCGATTACCGGCCGCGCGCCGCGGTCGCGACGCTCGCCAACGCGATGGACGTCGGCGCGCCCAGCAACTTCGAGCGCCTGCGCTGGACCTGTCGCGACGATACCGGCGTGCGCGGCGCATTGCGTGCGGTGTGCATCGACGACGCGGCGATCCGGCGCACCATCGCCCGTCACGCGCGCGATCACGGCGAGCTGTTCTGCCCGCACACGGCGTGTGCGTTGCAGCTGCTCGATGACCTGCGGGGACGCGGCGATCGCGCCCCGTGGGCGGTGGTCGCCACGGCGCATCCGGCCAAGTTCGAGTGCGTGGTGGAACCCCTGATCGGCCACGCCGTGCCGGTTCCGCCGGCACTTGCAGCAATGCTGGAACGCCCCGCCACCGCGCAGCCGCTGGCCGCCGATGACGCCGCCTTGAAGGCCTGGCTGCGGGCGCAGGCATGGGCCTGATCGACCACGTACCACCATGCACGCCCTGGTGCCGCAAAAAACGGGCGCAAGCATCCAGACGGCCAGCCGTCCAAACGCCAACGCAGCGGGCTAAGAAGAAATCATCATGAGAAAGTTGTTGACAGGCTTCCGCAACCTGCGATACGTTCGTTCCATGCCGCAGCGCAACATCCCCCGCAGCCTCACCCTCTCGACCCGCGTCATCGCGGTCGAACGGTTGCCGCTTGCGCTCGGCACCTTGCTCATTGCCCTCGTACTCGTCCTTCTTATTAGCCACGGAGGTGCGGGCTGAGGGCTAGTGTCCAGGTGAACTGAAACAAACCTGAAAACACCCAAGGAACCCCGCACCAGAGATGGCGCGGGGTTTTTTGTTGCCCAAGGCCCGGCTTCCCCCAACGGAGTCGACCCATGGAAACCCAGCAAAGCAACGAGTCCGGCGAACCCGGCGAGGTATGCACCGGCCGCGTGCTGGTTTTCGACACCACCCTGCGCGATGGCGAGCAGTCGCCCGGCTTTGCGCTCGATCGCAAGGCCAAATTGTGCATGGCACAAATGCTCGAATCGCTGGGGGTCGACGTGCTCGAAGCGGGCTTCCCGCAAGCCTCGCCGGATGATGCCGCCGCGGTTGCCGAAATCGCCGGCGCGCTTCAGCACACCACGGTGTGCGGCCTCGCACGTTGCGTCGCCGGCGACATCGACAGCGCCGGACGCGCGCTGGCGAAGGCGCAGCGTTCGCGGATCCACCTGTTCCTGTCCACCAGCCCGCTGCACCGCGAATACAAGCTCGGGATGAGCCGCGCGCAAGTGCTGGACACGGCGATCAAGGCGGTCGAGCGCGCCAGCCAGTGCGTCGACGAGGTGGAGTTCTCCGCCGAGGATGCCACCCGCACCGAATGGGATTTCCTCGCCGAAGTATTCAGCGCGGTGGCCGCGGCCGGCGCGACCACGCTGAACGTGCCCGACACCGTCGGCTACACCACGCCGCCGGAGATGGCGGGCCTGTTCCGCTACCTGCGCAGCCACGTGCCGGGCGCGGACAAGCTGGTGTTTTCCGGACACTGCCACGACGACCTCGGCATGGCGGTCGCCAACAGCCTCGCCGCGATCGGCGCCGGTGCGCGCCAGGTCGAATGCACCATCAACGGCATCGGCGAACGCGCCGGCAATGCCGCGCTGGAAGAAGTCGTGATGGCGCTGAAGGTGCGCGCCGAATACTTCGGCGTTGCCACCGGCATCGACACGCACAGGTTGTATCCGGCCTCGCAGTTGCTGGCCGGGCTCACCAAACATGCCGTGCCGCGCAACAAGGCGGTGGTCGGCGCCAACGCCTTCGCGCATGAATCCGGCATCCACCAGCACGGCATGCTGAAGCACCGCGGCACCTACGAAATCATGCGCCCGGAAGACGTCGGTTTCAGCGGGACGCGGCTGGTACTCGGCAAGCACTCCGGCCGCGCGGCGCTGCGTGCGCGACTCGCCGCGTTGGGACACGACCCCGACGAATCGGCGTTGGACGAAATTTTCGCGCGCTTCAAGTCGCTGGCCGACCGCAAGCGCGAAATCGCCGACGACGATCTGCACGCGCTGATGCGTGGCCGCGCTGCCGGCCGCGCGCCGAAGGCGCCGGTGGTGGGAGCCGCCGCATGAACGCGCCGCGCACGCTGTTCGACAAGATCTGGGACGCGCACGTCGTCGTCGCCGAAACCGCGGCGACACCGGCCGTGCTCTACATCGACCTGCAACTGGTGCACGAAGTCACCTCGCCACAAGCCTTCGACGTGCTGCGCGCGCAAGCGCTCCGCGTGCGGCGTACCGACCGCACCCTGGCGACGCTCGATCATTCGATCCCGACGCTGCCGGCTGGCGCCGATGGCGAGCGCCCCTACGCAACGCCCGAAGCCCGCGCCCAGGTCGCGCGGCTGGAAGCCAACTGCCGCGAGTTCGGCATCGACCTGCACGGCTGGGACAGCAGCGAACGTGGCGTGGTGCACGTGCTGGGGCCGGAACTCGGCGCCACCCAACCCGGCATGACCATCGTCTGCGGCGACAGCCACACCTCGACGCACGGCGCCTTCGGCGCGCTGGCGTTCGGCATCGGCACCACCGAAGTCGGCCATGTGCTGGCGACGCAATGCCTGCTGCAACGCAAACCGAAAACGCTGGCGATCCACGTCGATGGCGAACTGCCGGCAGGCGTCGGCGCCAAGGACCTGATCCTGCACATCATCGGCAAGATCGGCGTGAACGGTGGCACCGGCCACGTCATCGAATACCGCGGCGCGGCGATCGCGGCGCTGTCGATGGAAGCGCGCATGACGGTCTGCAACATGTCGATCGAAGCCGGTGCGCGCGCCGGCCTGATCGCGCCGGACGCCACCACCTTCGCCTGGTTGCAGGGCCGTCCACGCGCGCCGCAGGGCGCAGCGTGGGACGCGGCCGTGACGACGTGGCGCGAACTCAAGACCGACCCGGGTGCGCGCTACGACCACGAGGTGCACATCGACGCGGCGACGGTGCAACCCACCATCACCTACGGCACCCACCCCGGCATGGCGATTGCGCTGGACGCGCCGGTGCCGGCGGCGCACGACGCGCTGGAACAGCGCGCGCTCGACTACATGCAAGCCGCGGCCGGCAAGCCGATGCAGGGCACGAAGGTTGACGTGGTGTTCGTCGGCAGTTGCACCAACGGTCGCCTGCCGGACTTGCGCGAAGCCGCGAACGTGCTGCGCGGCCGCCGCGTCGCCGAGGGCGTGCGGATGCTGGTGGTGCCGGGCTCGGAACAGGTCCGTCGCGACGCCGAAGCCGAAGGCCTGCACGAGGTGTTTCGCGCCGCCGGTGCGGAATGGCGCCTGCCCGGTTGTTCGATGTGCATCGCGATGAATGGCGACATGGCGCAACCGGGGCAGCTGGTCGTCTCGACCTCCAATCGCAATTTCGAGGGCCGCCAGGGCAAGGGTGCGCGCACCGTGCTGGCCAGCCCCGCGACCGCCGCCGCATCCGCCGTGGCCGGCGTGATCGCCGACCCGCGCGATTACCTGACCGACCTCGCCGTCGAGGAGCAAGCCGCATGAATCCCGTCACCGTCATCCAGTCACGCACCGCGGTACTGGCGGACGAAAACATCGACACCGACCGCATCATCCCCGCGCGCTTCCTCACCACCACCACGCGCGCGGGCCTGGGCCGCGTCTGCTTCAACGATTGGCGCTACCGCGCCGATGGCAGCGATGACCCGATGTTTCCGCTGAATGTACCGGCAGCGCAGGATTGCGAGATCCTCGTCGCCGGTCGCAACTTCGGCTGCGGCTCCTCGCGCGAACACGCGCCGTGGGCCTTGCTCGACTACGGCATCCGCGCGGTGCTGTCGTCCGAGATCGCCGACATCTTCCGCAACAACGCGCTGAAGAACGGCCTGCTCGCGATCGTGGTCGGTCGCGACGAACATCGCTGGCTGCTCGACCACCCCGGCGTTGAACTCGCGATCGACGTGCGCGCGCAGCTGATCCGCCGCGCCGGCGCCGAGCCGATCGCCTTCGAACTCGAACCCTTCGCCCGCCACTGCCTGCTGGAGGGCGTGGATCAACTCGGGTTCCTGCAACAGCACGCTGACGCCATACATCGGTTCGAGTCACGCATCGGGCGGGCCGCATGAAGTCCATCGATCACACCGCTGCCTTCCGTCGTCATTCCGGCGCAAGCCGGAACCCAGCGACTTTCAGTCCAACAACCACGGCGCTGGGTCCCGGCTTGCGCCGGGATGACGGCAAAACCACGGCTCCACAGCAGGATCATCAACCATGAAAGCAAGCATCGTCACCCTGCCCGGCGACGGCGTCGGCCCGGAAGTCACCGCCGCCGCGGTGGCCGTGTTGAACGCGGTGGCCGAACAGTACGGCCACGCGTTCCAGTTCGATGAACACCTGATGGGCGGCTGCGCCATCGACGCCACCGGCGAACCCTTGCCGGCCGCGACGCTGGCCGCGTGCCGATCCGCCGATGCGGTGTTGCTGGGTGCGGTGGGCGGGCCGAAGTGGTCGGACCCGAACGCGAAAGTGCGACCCGAACAAGGCTTGCTCGGTCTGCGCGCCGCGCTCGGCGTCTACGCCAACCTGCGCCCGCTGAAGGTGCATCCGGCGCTGGCCGAGTTGTCGCCGCTGAAGGCCGAACGCCTCGCCGGGGTCGACGTGCTGTTCGTGCGCGAACTCACGGGCGGCGCCTACTTCGGCGCCAAGACCCGCACAGCCGATGCGGCAACCGACGAGTGCCGTTACACCGAAGCGGAAGTCGAGCGCGTCGCCCGCCGCGCCTTCGAGCTTGCGCGCGGCCGGCGCAAGCACGTCACCTCGGTGGACAAGGCCAACGTGCTGGAGACCTCGCGGTTGTGGCGCAGCGCCGTCCATCGCGTCGCCGTCGACTATCCCGACGTCACGCTCGAACACCAGCTGGTCGATTCGATGGCGATGCTGTTGCTGGCGCGTCCGGCGAACTACGACGTGGTCGTTACCGAAAACCTGTTCGGCGACATCCTCACCGACGAAGCCGCGGCACTGGCCGGGTCGCTGGGCTTGCTGCCTTCGGCCTCGCTCGGTGACGGCACACGCGGTGTGTACGAACCCATCCACGGTTCGGCGCCGGACATCGCCGGGCGTGGCCTCGCCAATCCGGTCGGGACGATCCTGTCGGCGGCCTTGCTGTTGCGGCATTCGCTGGGACTGGACGCCGAAGCCGCGGCGGTCGAAGCGGCGGTGGATGCCGTGCTCACCGCCGGTCCGCGCAGCCGCGACCTCGGTGGCACCGCCAGCACGCATGAAGTGCGTGACGCCGTGCTCGCGCAACTTGAATCGGCAGCGCAGCAGCCGGCGTTCTTCGCCGGTCAACGCGCGTGTGGATGAGGAGCAGATGATGCGAAGTGATGTGATCAAGCTTGGCCCCGACCGTGCTCCCGCCCGCGCCATGCTGCGCGCCACGGGCATGGACGACGCCGCGCTCGCGAAGCCGCTGGTCGCGGTCGTGCACACCTGGTCGGACGTCAGTCCGTGCAATTTGAATTTGCGCGAGCTCGCACAACAGGCCGCCGCAGGCATCCGCGCCGGCGGCGGCACGCCGGTCGAATTCAACACCATCGCGGTCACCGATGGCATCGCCATGGGCACGCCCGGCATGCGCTACTCGCTGGTCAGCCGCGAGATCATCACCGACTCGATCGAGGCCGCGGTGGAAGGCCACTGCATCGACGCCATGGTGGTTTTGTGCGGTTGCGACAAGACCATCCCTGCCGCGGCCATGGCGATGGCGCGCATCGACATTCCCGCCGTCGCGCTGTACGGCGGCACCATCGCGCACGGCACGCACAGACAGCATCCCATCACGATCCAGCAGGTGTTCGAGGCGGTGGGCGCACACGGCGCCGGTGCGATCGACGATGAAGAACTCGCCAGCGTCGAACGCGACGCCTGTTGCGGCGCCGGCGCCTGCGGCGGCCAGTTCACCGCCAACACCATGGCGATGGTGCTGACGACGCTCGGCCTGTCGCCGCTGGGATTCAACGACATCCCGGCCACGCATCCGGCCAAGGGCACCGCGGCGTTTCGTTGCGGCGAACTGGTGATGGAGTGTCTCGCCGCCGATCGCCGACCCTCATCGTTGTTGACGCGCAGCGCCTTCCGCAACGCCGCGCGCATGGTCGCGGCGACCGCCGGCTCCACCAACGCGGTGCTGCATTTGCTGGCGATGGCGCGCGAGGCCGACGTCGAGTGGTCGCTGGAGGATTTCGAACCGGCCTCGAAACACACGCCGGTGATCGCCGACCTGTTGCCCGGCGGGCGCTACACCGCGGTGGAATTGTTCGGCGCCGGCGGCGTCGCGCGGGTGGCACAGGAATTGATTTCGGCCGGGATGCTGGATGACACGCCCACCGTCACCGGCAAGTCGCTGTTCACCGAAGCCGCGGGTGCGCCGCGCGCGCAACAACAGGATGTCGTGCACGCGGTGACGGCACCGATCAAGCCGCGCGGCGGTTATTCGATCCTCTACGGCAACCTCGCGCCCGAAGGCTGCGTGTTGAAAATCCCGCGCGAGGGCGGCCAGTTCGAAGGCGTCGCGCGCGTGTTCGAAAGCGAGGAAGACGCCTTCGAGGCCGTGCAGCACGACCGCATCCACGCCGGCGACGTGGTGGTGATCCGCAACGAAGGCCCGGCCGGCGGCCCCGGCATGCGCGAGATGCTGGGCGTCACCGCGGCGCTGATCGGGCGCGGCCTCGGCAACGACGTCGCCTTGATCACCGATGGACGCTTCTCGGGCGCGACCCACGGCTTCATGGTCGGGCACGTCGCGCCGGAAGCCGCGCGCGGCGGCCCGATCGCGCTGCTGCGCGACGGCGATCCCGTCGTGATCGACGCCGCGCAACGCGAGCTGCGCACCACGGCCGATCTCGCGAGCCGTCGCGCGAACTGGAATCCGCCGCAACCCAAGGTCACCCGCGGCGCACTGGCCAAATTCGCGCGCCTCGTCGGCTCGGCGTCGGACGGCGCGACCACGCAACTCGACCAGGCCGTAGAAGCAGAACCCTTCTCCCTCCGGGAGAGGGTGGCCCGCAGGGCCGGATGAGGGTACGGCATCGCCGCAACCTCTCGTTGATTCCGAACCCTCACCCCAACTCCTCTCCGTACGGGAGAGGGGCCCACCAAGGAGACACCACATGAGTTCCACCTCCAGCAACACCCTCGCCAAGTCCCGCATCGCCGTACTCGGTTACGGCAGCCAGGGCCGCGCGCACGCGCTCAACCTGCGCGACTCAGGCCTCGACGTGGTGGTCGGCGTGCGCAAGGACGGCCCGTCGTGGCGGCGTGCGCACGCCGAGGGATTCAAGGTCGCCGAACCGGTGGTTGCGGTCGCCGGCGCCGACCTCGTCGCCGTGCTGACGCCGGACATGGTGCAGCCGAAGCTGTACGCCGACGCGATCGAACCGAACATCAAGCCGGGCGCGGCGCTGCTGTTCGCACACGGCTTCAACGTGCACTTCGGCCAGATCACGCCACGCGCCGACATCGACGTGGTGATGGTGGCGCCGAAGGGGCCGGGCGCGCTGGTGCGCAGCGAATACGAGCGCGGCCGCGGCGTGCCGTGCCTGTTTGCAGTGGCGCAGGATGCGAGCGGGCATGCGCAGGATGTCGCGCGCGCCTACGCCGACGGCATCGGCGGCACCCGCGCAATGTTGATCGAAACCAACTTCAAGGAAGAAACCGAGACCGACCTGTTCGGCGAGCAAGCGGTGTTGTGCGGCGGTGTCAGTGAACTGGTGACCAAGGGTTTCGAGACCCTGACCGAAGCCGGTTACCAGCCGGAAGTCGCGTACTACGAAGTGATGCACGAGCTGAAGCTGATCGTCGACCTGTTCTACGAAGGCGGCCTCACGAAGATGCTGAAGTACGTTTCGGAGACCGCGCAGTACGGCGATTTCGTCAGTGGCCCGCGGGTGGTGGATGCGGCCACCAAGCAGCGCATGCGCGACGTGCTCGGCGACATCCAGGACGGCACCTTCGCGAAGAACTGGACGGCCGAGTACGCGGCGGGCCTGCCCAACTACCAGCGCTACAAGCAGGCCGACCTCGAACATCCGATCGAGAAGGTCGGTGCCGCGCTGCGCGCGCGCATGAGCTGGTTGCAACCGGAAGCGGCGGCCACGGCCGAACCGCTGCGCAAGGTTGGTTGACCGTGCGCGCCACCCCATCGCAAACGATACAGAGGAACCTGCCATGAAACGTTTCCACATCGCCCTGGCGGTATCGGACCTGGACGCATCCATCCACGACTACAGCCGCCGCCTCGGCCAGCCGCCGCAGGCCGTGGTACTGGGCAAGTACGCCATGTGGCGCACCGAGCAGCTGAACTTCTCGATCAAGCAGCAGCCCGAGTCGGCTGGCCAGTTGCGCCACGTCGGTTTCGAAGACGACGCGGCCGACGGGTTCAGCACCGACGCCGACGTCAACGGCATTCCGTGGGAGCGTTTCTCCACGGTCACCCAGGACCTGCAGATCATCTCGACCTACGGCGTGCCGGTGCACGGAATTCCGAGCGAGGACGAACTGATCCGCAACTAAGGAACGATCGTGACCGTGATGACGCAAACCGCTGCAACCCTCGACAGCAACCGCCACCCACTCGCCGGCTGCGCCATGAGTGGCGCCGACATCGTGGTGCAGGTGATCGCGGACGAGGGCATGCAGGTGTTGTTCGGCTACTCCGGTGGCGCGATCCTGCCGGTGTACGACGCGGTGTTCCGTTACAACGCCGAGCACACCGATGCCGACGGCCGCGAGCCGATGCCGCTGGTGGTGCCGGCCAACGAGCAGGGCGCGGGCTTCATGGCATCCGGTTACGCGCGCGCGTCGGGCAAGCCCGGCGTCGCGATCGTCACCTCCGGTCCCGGCGCCACCAACATGGCCACGCCGGTGCGCGACGCGATGGCCGACTCGGTGCCGATGGTGGTGATCACCGGTCAGGTGCCGACCACGGCGCTGGGCAGCGATGCCTTCCAGGAAGCACCGGTCAGCAACATCATGGGCGCCTGCGCCAAGCATGTGTTCCTGGTCACCGAACCCGCGCAACTCGAAGCGACCTTGCGCAGCGCGTTCGAAATCGCCCGCAGCGGGCGCCCCGGCCCGGTGGTGGTGGATGTTCCCAAGGACGTGCAGAACGCGAAGTTGACCTTCGACGGTGATTGCCGGTTGCCGCTTCCCGGTTACCGGGCGCGGCTGCGCGCGGTGGAGAGTGCGCACCTCACGGACGCGCAATGCGCCGCCTTCTTTGCGATGCTGGCGACAGCGCGGCGACCGCTGATCTACGCGGGCGGCGGCGTGATCGCAGCCGAAGCCGGGCCGGCCTTGCGGGAATTCGTGGACACCTTCGGCGTTCCGGTCACCACCACCTTGATGGGACTGGGCGGTCTCGACACCGGCCATCCGTTGGCGCTGCACATGCTCGGCATGCACGGCACCGCCTATGCCAACTACGCGGTCGAGGATTGCGACGCGCTGCTCGCGCTGGGCGCGCGCTTCGACGATCGCGTCGCTGGCGCGCCGGCCCGTTTCGCGCCGAATGCAAAATTCATCGCGCAGATCGACGTCGATCCTGCCGAAATCGGCAAGGTGAAGCCGGTCGCCTGGCACCACGTCGGCTCGCTCGCGCCAGCGTTGCAGCGATTGACCGCGTACGGGCGCGCGCATGGCATCTGCCTCGCGTTGGACGACTGGCAGGCACACGTCGCCGCCTTGAAGCGTACGCACGCGATGGACTGGGATCGCGCGAATCCATTGCTGCAGCCGCAGGCCGTGCTGGCCGCGATCAACCGCGTGACCGAAGGCCGCGCGATCATCGCCACCGGTGTCGGCCAGCATCAGATGTGGGCGGCGCAATACTTCGATTTCGGCGGACCGCGGCAGTGGCTCACCTCGGGCTCGATGGGCACGATGGGTTTCGGGCTGCCGGCGGCGATCGGCGCGCAATTCGCGCGGCCGGATGCACTGGTGATCGACGTCGACGGCGACGGCAGCATCCGCATGAACCTCGGCGAGCTGGAAACCGTAACGACTTACGGCCTGCCGCTGAAGGTGCTGCTGCTCAACAACGGCGTCGACGGCATGGTGCGGCAGTGGCAGAAGCTGTATTTCGGCCACCGCTTTGCGGCCACCGACAAAAGCCTGCGTCGCAAGGATTTCATCAAGGCGGCCGAAGCCGACGGCTTCGCGTGGGCGCGCCGGCTCGCCGATCCGGCCGCGCTGGAAACCACCATCGCCGAATTCCTCGCCGTCGATGGGCCGGCCTTCCTCGAAGTCGTGGTCGACCGCGACGCCAACGTGTACCCGATGGTGGGCCCGGGTGCGAGCTACGCGCAGATGCTCACCGGCGATTTCATCGCATCACGCGGGGCAGTTGCGGTTGACGCGAATGAAATCCCATCGACGTCGATGTTCTGACTTTTCCGTCATCCCGCCGGTCGCGGGAATGAAAAACCGTTCGAGATTCACCCTGCGGAGGCTTGCGATGAAACACACCCTGTCGATCCTGTTGCAGAACGAAGCCGGCGCGCTGGCGCGGGTGGCGGGCCTGTTCGCCGCGCGCCACGTCAACATCGACACCCTCACCGTGGCGCCCACGCACGAACCCGCGCTGTCGCACCTCACCGTTGTCTTGCAAGGCGACGATGCCGTGCTCGAACAGATCGTGTGCCAGACGCGCAAGCTGATCGACGTGATCAGCGTGCGCAGCCTCGGCCTGCTGTGCGACGGCAGCTATCTGGCCAGCGAAGCCATGCACGAGCACACGCTCGCTCCGCCGGATGCCCGCTGGCAGGTGGCGAATTAGCTTTACTCGCAGGACATGGCGCCACGCGAGCGTTCGCGTGAATCTGGTGGCGCCGGGATACATTGATCGGGCAACCAGAAGATCGCCGCAAGGCGCGCTGCGACAACGCCCGAGGGAGTTTTTGATTTTGCTCGTCATCCCGGCGCAAGCCGGGACCCAGCGCCGTACGCGCGACACACTGGGATGCAATGGCGCTGGGTTCCGGATATCGCCTTGCGACTGCGTTCGCAGGATTGCAAACGCGAACGCCGAAGACGGCGCGTAGCGCGAGCGTCATGGATGGCGCGAGTATTCCGGGATGACGGGCAAAATCAGGGCTCCCCTAGCGCGCCTGCCGCAGTCGCAGCGCGTTGCCGATCACCGAGACCGAGGACAGGCTCATCGCGGCGGCGGCGATGATCGGCGAGAGCAGCCAGCCGAACACGGGGAACAGCACGCCGGCCGCGATCGGGATGCCGAGCGTGTTGTAGGCGAACGCGAACGCGAGATTCTGGTGGATGTTGCGCACCGTCTGTGCAGACAGCTTGCGTGCGCGCAGCAGGCCGCCCAGTTCGCCCTTCAACAGGGTGACCTGCGCGCTTTCCATCGCCACGTCGGTGCCATCGCCCATCGCGATGCCGACATCGGCCATCGCCAGCGCGGGCGCGTCGTTGATGCCGTCGCCGGCCATCGCCACGCGGGCGCCACGCGCGCGTGCGCGTGCAATCCATGCAGCCTTGTCCTGCGGGGTTTGCGTGGCAGCGCAATCATCCAGCCCGAGTTCGGCGGCAACGGCCTTCGCGACGGCTTCACCATCGCCGGTCAGCATCACGATGTGCAGGCCTTGCGCATGCAGCTCGGCCAGCAGCTCGCGCGCGCCGGACTTGATGCGGTCCTGCACCGCCAACAAGCCAGTCAGACGCTTGTCGAGGGCCAGATACATCAACGTGCGGGCGCTGGCATCCAGCGCGTCTGCCTGCGCAGCCAGCGGACCCGTGTCGACGCCGAGCGCACGCATCAGCGCGACGTTGCCGAGCGCCACTTCGCGGCCATCGATATGTCCGTGCACGCCCTGCCCGGTGACTGCATCGAAGGCCTGCACCGGCGCGGGTGCCACGCCGCGTGCCTGCGCGCCGGCGAGAATGGCGCGTGCCAGCGGATGTTCGCTCACCGCTTCCAGGCTTGCGGCCAGCCGCAGGACTTCGTGTTCGTCGACGCCATCTGCCGCGATGACATCGGTGAGGCTGGGCTTGCCCTCGGTCAAGGTGCCGGTCTTGTCCAGCACCAGCGTATCTACGTGCGCCAGCGTTTCGATCGCGGCGGCATCGCGGAACAGCACGCCGTTTTCCGCGCCGCGGCCGCTGGCGACCATGATCGCGATCGGCGTCGCCAGGCCCAGCGCGCAGGGGCAGGCGATGATCAACACCGCCACCGCATTGACGATGGCGTAGGCCAGCCGCGGCTCGGGTCCGAACAGCAGCCAGGCGATCGCGGTCAACACCGCAACCACCACCACCGCCGGCACGAACACGCGCGATACGCGATCGGCGACGCGCTGCAGGGGTGCGCGCGAACGCTGCGCCTTCGCCACCAGTTCGACGATCTGCGCCAGCACCGTCTCCGCGCCGATCCTGTCCGCGCGCATCTTCAAGCTGCCGGTTCCATTCACCGTGCCACCGGTCACTCGATCACCGGCAGCCTTCTCGACCGGCACCGCTTCGCCGCTCAACATCGATTCGTCGATGCTGCTGGTGCCATCCAGCACCTCGCCGTCGACCGGCACCTTCTCGCCGGGGCGGATGCGCAACACGTCGCCGACCTGCACCTGCTCAATGGCGACATCATGTTCGCTGCCGTCGGCAGCGACGCGGCGCGCGGTGCGCGGCGCCAGGTCCATCAGGCGGCGGATCGCCGCGGAGGTCTGGCCGCGCGCGCGCAGCTCCAGCCACTCGCCCAGCAACACCAGCGCGATGATCACCCCGGCCGACTCGAAATAGACGCCGATCATGCCGTGGGCGTCGCGCATGCGCGGCGGGAACAACGCCGGCGCGAACATCGCCACCAGGCTGTAGGCGAAGGCGACCAGCACGCCGAGGCCGATCAGGGTGTACATGTTGGGCGAGCGGTTGCGCACGCCCAACCAGCCGCGGCGGTAATAGTCGCGGCCCAGCCACAGCACCAGCGGCGCTGCCAGCAGCAACTCCACCCAGCGCAGGACGTGCGCGCCGGTTGCACCGAAATGCATGCCGGTCAGGTGCGGCACCATCGCGACCAGCAGCAGCGGCAGCGCCAGTACCACGGCGATCCGGAACCGCCGCCGCACGCTGCGCAATTCCGCGTCGGACTCGTCGCCCGCGGGCAGCATCGGCTCCAGCGCCATGCCGCATTTGGGGCAGCTGCCCGGCCCCACCTGTTGCACTTCCGGGTGCATCGGACAGGTGTAGATCGTGCCGGGCGGCGCGTGCTCATCGCGCACTTCCGCAGCCGCGCCCAGATAGCGCTGCGGAGCCACGACGAACTTTTCCCGGCAGCCTGCGGAACAGAAGTGATAGGCGCGCCCGGCGTGCTGCGCGTGGTGCTTCGCGGTCTGCGGGTCGACCGTCATGCCGCAAACCGGATCGCGGACGGAATGCCCGGATGCCTGCTGCGAAGCGTGCGCATGCGGCGTGCCATGCGCGCAACATGCCCCGTGACCGTGGTCGTGCATGTGCGCGTTCACGCTTCTCCTCCATGGTTCAGCGCGCCGAGGATCGGACACGCGGCAGGGTCGCCATGCCCCGGACATTCGGCGATCAGCTGCTTCAACCCGCGGCGCATGCGCTGCAGTTCGCGAATGCGCTGCTCCATCGCATCCAGCCGCGCCTGCGCGCGCTGCTTGACCCCGCGCACGCCGCGTTCGTGGTCGGCGGACAGCGCCAGCAACTCGCGAATTTCCGTGAGGGTGAAGCCGAGCTCCTTGGCGCGCCGGATGAAACGCAGGCGTTCCACCGCGCTGGCGTCGTAGTCGCGGTAGCCGGAGGCACGCCGCCGCGGCGCCGGCAGCAGGCCTTCGCGTTCGTAGTAGCGGACGGTGTCGATGCCAACCGCGGCGCGTTTGGCGACCGTGCCGATCGGCAGGTGCGTGGACAGGTTCATGTTCATGCGGCCAGTCTAGACCATGGACCATGGTCCAGAGTCAAGCACTGCGTTCCCGAGCGAAGCCACCACGCGTGGCCTGCGCGCGGGTTTGCTGCGTCGCGCGCAAATCGGTCCTTTTAGGGTAATTGCGCCGCTGCACGGTTTCTCTAGCCTCTCCAAGACTTGGAGCCAGCCGGACCTCCGGCTTGAACAAACTCCGGACGCCAGGCCCGGCCGACTCCAGGCACAACCATGCGACGGGAGGGTTTGCCATGAAGAACAAGGATTGGATGCAAGCCGCACGCGCCAAGGCCGTTCCGGTATTGGGCGTCGCGGTATGGGCCGCATTGGCTGCAAGCGCGTCGACCACCGCCGTGGCGAGGGGGTCGTCGCGGCTGCCGATGCACTACAGCGGCGTGCTGAGTGACTACACGCCTGCGAGCGTCAACGGCACGCCGATCAAGGGTGCGCCGTACGAAATGCACGGCAACTGGGATCTGGATCTGAACGCTGCACGGAGCAAGGCCGTGTTCTCGGCGGCGATCGCGATGGAAACGTCGGAAGTCGTGAATACCGATCCGGACTTCGATCCCGGCAAGCTGAGCCCCCACACGCACCACATCAGTGTCATGGACGGCGTGGTGCACGCCGGGCCGATGGATTGGAAGACCATGTGCCCGGCTGTGGGTGCGGTCACGGGCGGGTTCGTGGTCACCGGCTCGGCCTACGTGACGGCCAACGGCGCCAATCCGCCGTTCGGCAACCCGTCGCCGGTGACCATCTGCGTCCTCGGCGTGTCGAACACCCTGGTTCCGGGTGCGGCGACCGTCACGTTCGCGAATGTCACGCTGACGATCGGGGCGCCCTCCAGTGCGCACTTCGGGCCGCAAGCCATCCACGGCGTCGTCGCCAACTGTGGCTGGCCGTGGGGCAGCGCGGCGCAGGATTGCGAGGTGGCCGTGGGGCCATGAGCGGAAGCGCGCATGGCTGAAGGCATCAGTCGTTGGCCAGCTGGAGCAGGCTTTCCCGCAACAGCTTGCGCGAATGCGGACGCAACTCCTCGGGGTGCCCGCGGACATACGCGAGCACGCTGCGGCGCTTCTCCGGCCCCCCGCTCGGAAGTCCCCGGCTCGGCCAAGGCCGGGTCGGGGACGAGCTGCGCGTCGCAGTCGGCCACGCGGCGATAGATCGAGCCCCACGTCTTCTTGATGGTGGGCACCGAGAGATACAGGGCACTGGCCAGTTCCTGATCCGTGCCATGGAGACTCGTGAGCGCCATATGCAACAGCTGCTGTTCACCGCGGCTGAGTCCGAAGCGCGGCGGGCGATAGTTGAACAGCGTGCCTATCCATGAGCCGGGACGTACGGACTCGAGTTCACGCGTGATGCCGGCGAGATGCGGGCGTGTCACGAGGGTCGCGACCGGCTCCGGCGGGCTGGTGTCGTAGCGCTGCTGCTCCGGGTTCCAGTACAGCGCTCCCGCCTCGACCACCCAGAGCAGGCGTTCGACGCTGACCGCCTGCGCCGTGATCATCTCCTTCAACAAATAGCCTCGAAGGGCTTCGACGTAGGCACCCACCATCTGGTGGTAGAAATCCATGGTGGCGACGAATTCCGGCGTCCCCGCTCCCTCCCACACGATATTGCTGAGACCCGCACCCGAATTCGCGTCGCGCACCTCGTCGTTGGTGAGGATCGGGGAATCCCCTCCCGCGACACGGCGCGCCAGTTCCGGCCCGATCCAGGGCAGCGGCGGTGTCTTGATCTCGCGGATGAAGTCGTCGCGGACGAAAACGGCGAAGCCGACCCCGACGATGGTTGCGCGTTTGGGGTCCAGCCGTTCGAAAACGCCGCTGACGGCGGCCGCCGAGCCGAGCAGGGAGCGCCAGGCGCGGCCCAGATGTTGAATGTCCGCGCCGTAGCGGGCACCGAGCACCGGATGCGCGGCGACGATCTCCACGCACGCGTCCACGTCCGCCGGCTGCATGGGCCGCCAGCGCACGGGCGCCGCGATGTTCGGTCTTTCCAGCATCCGGGCGTCGCCTTGCTGGACGGCATTGTGCCCTGATTATTGCCGCGTAACCACGGCTATTCCACGGTCACCGATTTCGCGAGGTTGCGCGGCTGGTCGACGTCGGTACCGCGCAGCACGGCGACGTGGTAGGCCAGCAATTGCAAGGGCACGGTGAACACCGCCGGCGCGGTGAAATTGCCGCCTGTGTCCACCTTCATCAACTCGCCGCGGTTGCCGTTGAGTGACAGATCGGCGCTGGCGTCGGCGAAGACGTACAGCTGGCCGCCACGCGCGCGCACCTCTTCGAGGTTCGACTTCAACTTTTCCAGCAACTGGTTGTTGGGCGCGACCGCGATCACCGGCATGTCCTCGTCGACCAGCGCCAGCGGACCGTGCTTCAGTTCGCCGGCGGGATACGCCTCGGCGTGGATGTAGGAAATTTCCTTGAGCTTCAGCGCGCCTTCCAGCGCCACCGGGTATTGCGCACCGCGACCGAGGAACAGTGCGTGGTGCTTGTCGACGAAGGTTTCGGCGAGCTTGGCAATCGCGGGCTCCAATTCCAATACGCACTCAAGCACGCGCGGCAAGGCGGCGAGCTCCGCGACCATGGCCTTGAGCACGCCGGCATCCACCTTGCGCAAGCGCGCGAACTCCAGCGCCAGCAAGGCCAGCGCGGTGAGCTGGGTGGTGAAGGCCTTGGTCGAGGCGACGCCGATTTCGGGACCAGCGCGGGTCATCAGCGCCAGGTCGGCTTCGCGCACCAGGCTCGATTCGGGCACGTTGCAGATCGCGAACGATCCGAGGTAACCGCGTTCGCGGCCGTCGCGCAGCGCGGCCAGCGTGTCCGCGGTTTCGCCGGATTGCGATATCGCGACGAACAAGGTGTCGGGCACCACCACCACCTTGCGGTAGCGGTATTCGCTGGCGACTTCGACGCTGCACGGAATGCCGGCGATGCCTTCCAGCCAGTACTTCGCCACGAGACCGGCGTGGTAGCTGGTGCCGCAGGCCACGATGTGCACCTGGCGCGCGCGTTGCAGCAGCTGGTCGGCGTCGACGCCGAAGATGTTGGGCAGCACGTGGCCGTCGGCAATGCGGCCTTCGAGGGTGTCGGCGACCGCACGCGGCTGCTCGAAGATTTCCTTCAGCATGTAATGCCGGAAGCGACCGCGTTCGACCGCGTCGCGCGACAGGTCGCTCTCGTGCAGGGCGCGCTCGGCGACATGGCCGTCGGCGTCGACGATGCTGAACGCGTCGGGCGTGATCTCGACGATGTCGCCCTCGTCGAGATAGACGACGCGGTTGGTCACCTGGATCAGCGCCTGCACGTCCGAGCCGAGGAAATGCTCGCCGATGCCGACGCCCACGCACAGCGGGCTGCCGCGGCGCGCCCCCACCACGTGGCCGGGGTGGTCGCGATGCAGCACGGCGATCGCATACGCGCCACGCAAACGCCGGGTGGCGGCGAACACGGCATCGCGCAGGCTGCGGCCTTCAGCCACCAGCTGGTGGACCAGATGGGCGATGACCTCGGTGTCGGTCTGCGAGGTGAAAACGTAACCCGCAGCTTCCAGTTGCGTCCGCAATTCAGCGTGGTTCTCGATGATGCCGTTGTGCACCACCGCGACCGTGCCATTGGAGATGTGCGGATGCGCGTTGGCCTCGGTGGGCGCGCCGTGGGTGGCCCAGCGGGTATGCGCGATGCCGGTCATGCCGTGCACCGACGATGCCCGCCACAAGTCTTCCAGGCCGCGCACCTTGCCCGCTGCGCGCAGGCGCACCAACGCACCATCCTGCAGCACCGCGATCCCGGCCGAGTCGTAGCCGCGGTATTCGAGCGCCTTCAGCCCGGCGAGCAGGATCGGGACGACATCGCGTTGGGTGCAGGCGGCAACGATTCCACACATGGGAGAGGATCTTGGGTGAAGTTGAAGCGCGTCATGTTACAGATGTTTTTGCGCGGGCCGGGTTCGTCACGCGGTCGCGGCGGTGCGCGTGCCGATCCGCGCCGGGCGCCGGACCTGCTGTCGTATCACTTGGCGTCGCGCTGCGCGGGGTCAACGGGCGCGTGCGCGTGGATCTGCTTGTAGCGGCCGCTGAAGAAGATCAACGGTTGCGCCTCCGCTCCATGCGCGAGGTGTTCGATCTCGGCGATGAACAGCAAGTGGTCGCCAGCCGGATGGATGTCCACCACCCGCGCGATGATCTGCGCGAGGCTGCCTTCGAGCAGCGGGGTGCCGGCGTGGTCGGAAAAGTGCGCTTCAACTTCCTGCTCCGGCTGGCTCGCGAAATGCGGGCCAAGGTGGCGCTGCTGTTCGGACAGGATGTTGATGCCGCAGCGGTCGCCGAGGCGCACATGCTCGACGAAACGCGACACCTTGCGCACCGCCACCAGTACCAGCGGCGGCGCCAGCGACACCGACAGGAAGGCGTTGACCGTCATGCCGGCCGGCGCTCCGTCGCGCAGGAAACTCACCACGGTCACGCCGGTGGCGAAGCGCCCCATCACGCGCCGGAACAGGTCCGGATCGATGCTGTGCGCCGGGCTGGCGTCGGGGGACATGCGGTTTCGGCGACGGGAACGGACCCGCGATTGCAGCACGCCGGGCCAACCCGGTCAATCGGCGTACCGGCACGCCGGTAAACTCAGCAATTCCCTTGCGGTCGTGCAGGAGATCGGCTTTGGCAACGCAGGTGACGCACAACACCATCCTCGTCACCGGCGGTGCTGGCTACATCGGCAGCCACGTGGTCTTGCAACTGGTCGAGGCCGGCGAGCGGGTGGTGGTGCTGGATGATCTTTCCACCGGCTTTCGCGATGCGGTAAAAGGTGCGCAACTGGTCGTCGGCAACGTCGGCGATCGCGCGCTGGTGGCAAGGGTTTTGCAGGAACACGCCGTCGACACTGTGCTGCATTTCGCCGCGCGCACGATCGTGCCGGAATCGGTCGCCGATCCCCTGCGCTATTACGGCAACAACACCTGCGCCACCCGCAACCTGCTGGAATGCTGTCGCGATGCCGGCATCCGGCAGATCGTGTTTTCCTCGACCGCCGCGGTGTACGGCACGCCGGCGGACGGCGTGGCCAGCGAGGACACGCCGACCGCGCCGATCAATCCGTACGGCACATCCAAGCTGATGAGCGAGTGGATGCTGCGCGACCTCGCCGCCGCGGGTGGGCCGCGCTACGTGGCGCTGCGTTATTTCAACGTCGCCGGTTGCGATCCCGCGGGGCGCATCGGCCAGTCGACGAAGCATGCGACCTTGCTGGTGAAGGTCGCCTGCGAGGCGGCGCTCGGCAAGCGTCCACGGCTGTCGATCTTCGGCACCGATTACGCGACGCCCGATGGCACCGGCGTACGCGATTACATCCACGTGGCGGACCTTGCGCGCGCCCACCTCGATGCCTTGCGCTACCTGCGCGCGGGCGGTGCATCGACCACGCTCAACTGCGGCTATGGCCACGGCTATTCGGTGCGCGAGGTGCTGGACGCCGTGGGTCGCGCCCACGGTGCGCCGGTGCCGTTCGTCGAGGAGCCGCGGCGGGCGGGCGATCCGCCGTCGCTGGTCGCGGTGTCGGACAGGATCCGCTCGGTGCTGGGCTGGCAGCCGCGCCACGATGACCTCGATTTCATCGCGCAAACGGCGTTGGCGTGGGAAAAGAAGCTCTCCGAATAGCGCCTTCACGCAAAGACTCGTGGTCGCGACTTCCGCCGCTCCTGCAAAATCACCCGTGGCTGGGTCGCGGCTTCCGCCGCTCCTGCAAAAACCGGATCGGTCACGTGACGT
>DASSRT010000053.1:0-5125 GCA_035701705.1 Rhodanobacteraceae bacterium | reverse complement strand
GCGCAGCCAGCGGGTACTGGTGATCGGCGCTGGCCGCGCCGGCGAAGCGCTGGTGCGCGACTTGCGCCGCGATGCGCGTTACGTCCCGGCCGGATTCATTGATGACGACGAATCCTTGCGCGGCTCGCGCCTGCAGGGCGTTGCGGTGCTTGGCAACACCGACCGGTTGCCGGAACTGGCCAAGCGCACCGGCGCCGAGATGCTGTTGATCGCCATGCCGGCGGCAGACAAGGAAGAGATCCGCCGCATCGTGCGCTTGTGCGAGGCGACCAGCCTGCCGGTGCGGATGGTGCCGCGGCTGGACGACGTGGTGTCCGGCCGCGTGCCGTCGAACGAACTGAAGGAAGTCGCGATCGAAGACCTGCTCGGGCGCGATCCGGTAAAACTCGAATGGCATGCGATCCGCCAGAACCTGACCGGACAACGCGTGCTGGTCACCGGCGGTGGCGGCTCGATCGGTTCGGAACTGTGCCGGCAGATTGCGCGCCTCGGTGCAGCCGAGCTGACGATTCTGGAATTGTCGGAGTACAACCTGTACCGGATCGAGCAGGAACTGCGCGCGCAGTATCCCGAATTGCTGTTGCATACCCTGATCGGTGATTGCGGCGACGCCGCCGCCTGCGCCAACGCCTTCAAGCTCGCACGACCGCAACGCGTGTTTCACGCCGCCGCGTACAAGCACGTGCCGTTGCTGCAGGACCAATTGCGCGAAGCCTTCCGCAACAACGTACTCACCACGCGTACGGTGGCCGAACAAGCGGTACGCCACGGCGTCGAAAGTTTCGTGCTGATTTCCACCGACAAGGCCGTCAATCCGACCAGCGTGATGGGCGCCTGCAAACGCGTCGCCGAGATCGTCTGCCACGCAGCCGCCGAAGGCCACGCGACCCGCTTCGTGATCGTGCGCTTCGGCAACGTGCTGGACTCCGCGGGTTCCGTCGTGCCGTTGTTCCGCCGCCAGATTGCTGCCGGCGGCCCGGTAACGGTGACCCATCCGGAAATCTCGCGCTACTTCATGACCATTCCGGAAGCATGCCAGTTGATCCTGCAGGCCATGGCGATGGGGCAGGGCGGCGAAACCTATGCACTGGACATGGGCGAACCGGTGCGTATCCGCGACCTTGCCGAGCAGATGATCCGGCTCGCCGGCAAGCAACCCGGACGCGACATCCCGATCCTGTTCACCGGCCTGCGCCCCGGCGAGAAGTTGTTCGAGGAATTGTTCCACCCGCTCGAGAATTACCACGGCACTGCGCATCCGAAAATTTTCGAGGCAGCCCCACGCCCGCAATCCGCCGCGTTGGTGAATGCGCAACTGGCGCGCGCAGCCGAGGCGGTCGCAGCGTTCGACGAAGACGCGCTGCGCAATTGCCTCGGCGCCCTGTTGCCTGCTTTTCGTTGGGAGACCGGCGACACGACCCACAGCGCAGACGTGTTGCCATTGCAACGCGGCAGTGGTGACAACGCGGCATGGTCAGGCGATCGTCCGTGATCGCTGCCATTGGAATCCATTCGCCGAGCGTGGTCCTTCCGAACACACATGCCCCAGAGCAGCCATCCACGGCTGATTTCCCACCAATAGATGCTCCCGACAATTCTTGAGGATTGGATGTGAACCGACTTCGCAAGGTGGTATTCCCCGTGGCTGGTCTCGGCACGCGCTTCTTGCCCGCGACCAAGGTGGTCGCCAAGGAAATGCTGCCGGTGATCGACCGGCCCTTGATCCAGTACGCGGTGGACGAAGCCGTCGACGCCGGTGCCGACACCCTGGTGTTCGTCACCAACCGCTACAAGCATTCGATTGCGGATTACTTCGACTCGGCCTATGAGCTCGAGGAAACCCTCGAACACGCCGGCAAACTGGAATTGCTGGCGATGGTGCAAGGCTTGCTGCCCAGGCATGTTCGCTGCGTGTATGTGACCCAGGAGCAGGCGCTCGGTCTCGGCCATGCCGTGCTGTGCACCCGGGCGGTGATCGGCGACGAACCCTTCGGCATCATCCTGCCGGACGACCTGATCGTGAACGAGGGCGGCCCGTCTGCGCTGCGGCAGATGGCGCAGCGTGCCGCCGACGGCAAGACCGGCGTGCTGGCGGTCGAGGAAGTGCCGCATGCCGACACCGGCAAGTACGGCATCGTCGATGTCGAGGCCGGCGGCGATCGCATCCGCCACATGGTCGAGAAGCCGAAGCCTGCCGAGGCGCCGTCCAACCTCGCCGTGGTCGGCCGCTACGTGTTGCCGGCGCGCATCTTTGAATTGCTTGAAACGACCACGCCCGGCGCCGGTGGCGAGATCCAGCTGACCGATGCCATTGCCGCGCTGTTGAAGGAGTCGCCGGTACTCGCGCACCGTTTCGACGGCCATCGTTTCGACTGCGGCAGCAAGGCCGGCATGGTGCGCGCCACCTTGCATTTCGCATCCAGGGACCCGGAGCTGCAGCACCTGGTCGGCGGTTGAAGGCAGGCGCAGATGGCCGCGACGACCTGGTACGCCGCAAGTGCTCGCCCGTTCCGGCCATCGCCGCCGCTGGAAGGCAGGGCCGATGCGCGCGTCGCGATCGTCGGTGGCGGATACGCGGGCGTGTGCCTTGCGCTCGGGCTGGCCGAGCGCGGCGTGCGCGACGTGGTGCTGCTGGAACGCGACGGCATTGGCCACGGTGCCTCGGGTCGCAACGGCGGCTTCGTGTTCGGGGGCTATTCGCTGGGCGAGGATGCATTGCTGCGACAACTCGGCCCGGAGCGCGCGCGCAAGTTGTATGGCGCCACCATCGACGCGGTGCGACTGATCCGCGAGCGGATCGCGCGTTATTCGATCGAATGCGACGCACTGTACGCCGGCGTGATCTGGGCCAACTGGTTCCGTGATCCGGAAGTGCTCGCCGCACGCCAGCGGTTGCTGGCCGAACACTACGGCGTGCGCTGGGAGTGGCTGCCGGAAGACCAGTTGCGCGAGCTGATCCACAGTCAGCGCTACCACGATGGCCTGTTCGAGCGGAACGCCTTGCACCTGCATCCCATCGACTACCTGCACGGGATGGTGCGTGCGGCGCAGGAGCAGGGCGTGCGAGTGCACGAACACAGCCGCGTGCGAGGCGTGCAACGCGAAGGCGCGGCCTGGCGCGTGCAGACCGATGCCGGCGAAGTGCAGGCGCAGACCGTGGTGTTGGCCTGCGGCGGTTATCTTGCGCATCTCGATCGGCAAGTCGATCGCGCCGTGCTGCCGATCGCGACCTACGTGATGACGACGGAACCCTTGGGCGCACGCCTCAAGGAATGCCTGCACACCGAAGCCGCGATCTACGACACGCGCTTCGCGTTCGATTACTACCGTGCGCTCAAGGACACGCGGCTGCTGTGGGGAGGACGCATATCCATCCGCAACCGATCGCCACAGGCGGTGAGGAAGTTGTTGCTGCGTGACCTGCTGCGCGTGTTTCCGCAGATCGAAGGCGTCAACATCGAATACGCATGGTCGGGCTTGATGAGCTATGCGCGCCACCAGATGCCGCAGCTCGGCACCCGCGGCGACGGCCTGTGGTG
Source organism: Rhodanobacteraceae bacterium (assembly GCA_035701705.1). Taxonomy (GTDB): domain Bacteria; phylum Pseudomonadota; class Gammaproteobacteria; order Xanthomonadales; family Rhodanobacteraceae; genus 66-474. Next base: position 1,586 of record DASSRT010000053.1, on the reverse strand, counting down.
GATGCAGGCCTTCGGCGGCCACGGCACCGCGCCGACCTGCGCGGCGGGCGAGTATCTGGCCGCGGCCATCGCGCACGGCGACGATGGCTGGCGTGAATTTTCGGGCTACGGACTGGACAACGTCTGGCGGCCGTTCGGCTATCTGGGCGCGCAGGCGGAGTATTGGCGGCAACAAGCGAAAGACGGCTGGAAAGCCATGGTCGAGGGCTGAGCGCAGCCGCTGGCGGCGTGTGCTTGCGTTCGCAGCCGTTTTGCGTGAGGCTGCGCCCATGCACACGGAGCGTGCGCGGGTAGGGAGGCTTCCATGGTCGTTCAGGAACAGCTCGGGTCATCGACCGACGCCCTGTTCGTCGAGGTCTACGATCGGCTGAAGGCGATGGCCTCGCGGCGTTTGGCGGGGCACCGTTGCCATGAAACCCTTGGCACCACCGAACTGGTGCACGAGCTGTACCTGCGCATGGGCGATCGCGAGGGATTGCAATTCCAGGAGCCTGCGCAATTCTTCGCCTATGCGGCGCGCGCGATGCGGCATCTGCTGATCAATCGCGCGCGTGACCGCCTGCGCCTGTGTGCCGGTGGCGCATGGAACCGCGTGACCCTCGACGATCGCAACCTGAAACTGGCGATCGATACGGCGGAACAAGCCCTGGCCCTCGATGCTGCGCTTGAGAAACTGGAAGCCACCGACGCGCGCGCCGCCAAGGTGGTGGAGCTGCGCTACTTCGCGGGCCTGAGCCTCGAGCAGGTTGCCGACACGCTGGGTCTGGCGCGCCGCACCATTGATCGCGACTGGCGCTTCGCGCGCGCATTCATGCAGGCGCAAATGGCTTGAATCACGTCGCAAGTCGTCGCCGCACGGGGTTAAACGAGAGGCGTCATCGGAACCGACAGCGTGGAAGCCACCCCGACATTGCGCGAGCTTTTCGAGCAGGCGTTGCCGCTGCCCGCGGACGCGCGCGGCCGGCTGCTCGACGCACAATGTCGCGATCCGGCCTGGCGCACGCAGATCGAACGCATGCTGGCCGCAGACGCGGGGGATGGTGAGTGGCTCGCCATCGGCGATGCGGCCACGGCTGCGGAACTGATCGGCGATTGCGAACCCGCCGAACCGCTGCCGGCCGGCAGCCGGATCGGCCCGTTCGAACTGGCGGAAGTCCTGGGCGAGGGTGGGTCGTCGACGGTTTTCCGCGCCTTCCGCGACGTCGAAGGCGTGCGCCAGCACGTCGCCATCAAGCTGCTGGCGCGCGGTCTCTACACGGCCGAGTCGCGGCGCCGCTTCCGTCATGAACGCGAGGCGCTGGCCCGCCTGCGGCACCCGGGCATCGCGCGGCTCATCGAAGGTGGCGCAGCGGACAACGGCCTTGCCTACATCGCGCTGGAACTGGTCGACGGGGTGCCGATCACGCGCCATGCGATCGAGCGCGGGCTGTCCGAGCGGCAGCGATTGATCCTGTTCCTGCAGGCATGCCGTGCGGTCGAAGCCGCGCACCGGGCGTTGATCGTGCATCGCGACCTCAAACCATCCAATGTGCTGGTGGCGGCCGACGGCGGCGTCAAGCTGCTCGATTTCGGGATCGCCAAGCTGC
>DASSRT010000052.1:0-6138 GCA_035701705.1 Rhodanobacteraceae bacterium | reverse complement strand
CGACCGCCGGCGTCGTGCCGATGATCGACAAGCTGGGCGAGGTCGCGGACGTATCGCTGGCGGTGTCGTTGCACGCGCCCAATGACGAACTGCGCACGCAACTCGTGCCGCTGAACAAGCGCTGGGGTATCGACGAGCTGCTGGACGCCTGTGCGCGCTACGCCGCGCGGCGCCCGCGCGCGACGATCACTTTCGAATACACCCTGATGAAAGGGATCAACGACACGCCGGTGCTGGCGAAGCAGCTGGTGAAGTTGATGCGCCGGTTGCCCGCCAAGGTGAACCTGATTCCGTTCAATCCGTTCCCGGGCACGCAGTACGCGCGTTCCGATGCGACGGTCATCCGCGACTTCCAGACGATCCTGCTGAATTCCGGCGTGCAGACCATGGTGCGGCGGACCCGCGGCGAGGACATCGATGCCGCGTGCGGGCAACTCAAGGGGCAGGTGGCGGACAGGACGCGTCGCCATGCCGACTTTCAACGCCGCGTCGAAGCGGCCCGTGACGGGGTACAAGCGAATGCAGCTTAAGACCGGACTGCTGTTTGCGGCGATGGCGTTGACGTTGGGGCTTGCGGCTTGCAAGCACAACCCGGGCATCATCAAGTACCCGACGCCGATGAGCAACCTGAAGAACTCGCCGCATGAGAGCAAGGCGGAAGACAAGCAGCACGCCGCGCAAGTCCACACCCAGCTGGCCGCGGCCTACATGAAGCAGAACGACCTCAAGGAAGCCGAGGTCGCGCTGCACAAGGCCATCGGGTTCGACGACAAGTACATCCCCGCGCACACCATGCTGGCGATCCTGGAATGGCACATCGGACGCCTGCAGGACGCGGACAAGGAATTCCGTGGCGCCATCGCGATCGATCCGTCCAACGGCGATACCAACAACAACTACGGCCAATTCCTCTGCGCGCAGGACAAGCAGAAGGATGCCCTGCGCTATTTCCAGCGCGCGTTGGCCGATCCTTTCTACAAGTATCCGGCGACCGCCAACACCAACGCCGGCAACTGCCTGCTGAAGGGCAACGACTATGCCGGCGCCGAACCTTACCTGAGCAAGGCGCTCGAGCTCGATTCGAACTACGGTCCGGCCTTGCTGGCCATGGCCGAGCTCGACTACCGCAAGGGCGATGCTTTCCACGCCCGCGGCTATTTGCAACGTTTCGAGGGTGCCGGCAGCGCCACTCCGGAATCGCTGCTGCTCGGCTACCAGATCGCCACCCGGCTTGGTGACAAGGAAACAGCCACCAGTTATTCCACCCGCCTGCAGGATCAGTTCCCGAATTCGGCGCAGGCGAAATCGATGGGCAGCGCCAGTCAATGACCGATCGAGACGATTCCCCGGACCTGTTTGCCGCCGCGTCGCAGCAAGGCGAGCCTGTGGCTGTGGTTCCGCACGCGGATACGTCAGCGCAGTCGCTGGGGCGACGCCTGCGAACAGCACGCGAAGCCCGCGGCCTGTCTCTCGCCGAGTGCGCCCGGCAGCTGCATCTGCCGGTCAAGGTGCTGCAGCGCCTGGAAGCGGATGATCCCGGTTCGCCGGAGCATTTCGTGTTCCTGCGCGGTGCGCTGCACGGCTACGCACGGTTACTCGGGTTGCCGGTCGGCATCTGTGACCCCGCCTTGCGGTCGGCGGCACCGGCCGAACAACCACAGCTGGTTTCGGTCGCGCACACGTCCACGCCGCGCTGGCTGATGCAACGCTACGGCACCGCAGCCACCTACATCGTGCTGACCGCGTTCATCGCCGTACCGCTGGTGATCCTGGGCCTGCGTGGCGGGCTTGATCACCCGGCAGCACGCATGGTGTCGCTGGACCAGGCGTCCAGCCTGGCCGCGCCGCATGCGCGCCAACCCGCGGCGGCGCCGAGCACCAGGGAGGCCAGCGCCGAATCGCCCGACAGCGCGCCGTTTCGCGCATCACTGACGCCATTCGCGGCCATTGCACTTGGCGATACCGACGCGGCGGGCACTGTCGCGACGACTGCCGTGACCACGCCACCGGCTGCGCCCGGCCAGCACACGCTTGCGGTCACTGCCAGTGGCGACTGCTGGTTCCAGATCACCGGCGCCGACGGTCAGACGATTGATTCCGGCATGTTGCACGCAGGCGACGTGCGCACCTGGCATTCCGCCGGCGTGTTGCATGTCACTTTCGGCAACGCTGGCGGGGTGGTCGTGACCGCGGATGGCAAGCCGGTCGACCTTGCTCCGTTCCGGCATGCCAACGTGGCCCGGCTGGATGCGTTCGGCCCGGCGACGGGCGACGCCGAAAACGACTGATTCTCTTGTATCCTTGTCGGTTCCCGCGCCGGCCGCGGGTTTCCGTGTGCACGTGGGTGACCAATGGCTTTCGAAGATTACGACGAGTACGAACAGGGTGAGCAGGTCCGCAAGTGGATCAAGGAGAATGGCATCGCCATCGTCGTTGGCGTCGCCATCGCGCTGGCGCTGATCTTCGGATACCGAAAGTGGCAGGCGCACAAGACCAGTCACCAGATACAGGCGGCCTCGCAGTTCGCGGTGATCCAGAGCGCGGTGCAAAGCGGCAACAAGCAGGCCATGGCCGCGGCGCTCGGGGACCTGCAGAAGAATTTTGCCAACACGCCGTACGCGGCGTTCGGCAGCGTCGCGGTTGCGCAGTTCGACGTCGGCAAGGATGACCTGAAGCCGGCCGTGCAGAACCTGCAGTGGGCGGTTGCACACAGCGAGCAGCAAGGGCTCAAGTCGCTGTTTACGCTCCGCCTCGCGCGCGTGCTGCTGGCTCAGGGCCAGGCGCAGCAGGCGCTGGCCGAACTGGGCGGTATCCCCGCAGGCGACTACGCCGCACCAACTGCGGAACTTCGCGGCGACGCGCTGCTCAAACTCGGGAAGCCCGATGCCGCGCGCAGTGCGTACCAGGATGCCTTGGCCAAGCTTGATGCCGACATGCCGGGACGCACTGCCTTGCAGATGAAACTGGACAATCTCTCGCAGCCCGCCGCTGCGCCGACGGACACCAAAGCCAAATGAACCGACGCCACCTCGTACTGCTGCCACTGCTGGCAGCAACACTGGCCTTGTCCGGGTGCGGACTGTTCAACAAGATTTTCAAGCACGGCGGCGACATCCATGCGCCCAAGGCGCTGGTGGAATTTGCGCCATCGCTGCAGGTGCACGAGATCTGGTCGACCCGGATCGGCGATGGCGCCGGGCGCTCCGGCGTGCGCCTGCATCCGGCCTACGCCGACGGCAAGCTGTACCTGATCAGCACCGACGGCAAACTCGAAGCATTGGACGCCGCCACGGGCAAGACCCTCTGGGAACACTCCACCAGCGACCGCAGCGGCATCTGGCCGTTCCGGCATGACAAGGCTGGCGTGGATGCCCGCTACGCGGGTGGCCCGACGGTCTCCGGCAACCTGCTGGTCGTCGGCACGCTGGACGGGCACGTCTACGCGTACGACGCCACCAGCGGCAAGCAATTGTGGAGCGCCGAGGTCGATGATGAAGTGATTTCGCCGCCCGCGATCGACGCCGGCATGGTGTTCGTGCGCACCAATTCGGGTTACGTGTATGCCTTCGATGCCAACAGCGGCGAGCGCAAGTGGCTGAACGACCAGGGCAACGTGCCGTTGCTCAGCCTGCGCGGCAATGGTTCGTTGCTGGCTGCGCATGGAATCGTGCTGTACGGCAGCGACGATGGCAACCTCGTTTCGCTGCGCAGTGACACCGGTTCCATCCAATGGAAGCTGCCGCTGGCGACCGGTGTCGGCCGCACCGACATCCAGAAGCTCAACGACGCCGATGAAGCGCTGCAGCTCGATGGCAGCATGGTCTACGCCACGGCCTACCACGGCAAGCTGACCGCCATCGACGCGGCCCAGGGCCAGCAGGCCTGGGACCGTCCGTTCTCCAGCTATGTCGGCGTCGGCGTTGCGCCGGACGAACTGATCGGTGTCGATGAGGATTCGGGCGTCTGGGCGTTCACGAAGTCCAGCGGCGGCGACCTCTGGAAGCAGGACGCCTTGCAGTACCACTGGCTGACGACACCGGCGATCCAGGGCAAGTACGCCGTGGTCGGCGGCGTCGACGGCTACATCCATTGGCTGGACCTCAGCGATGGCAAGCTCGCGGCGCGAGTACGCATGTCGCATGATGCGATCCGCGCGCGTCCGATCGTGAACGGCGACACCGTCTACGTCGAGGACGTGAAAGGGCACGTGGCGGCGTATAGAATTTCGGGAAGCGCCGGATGACCATGTAGGAGCGCGCCATGCGCGCGACCGTCGCCGCGGAAATGCTCTGGATTCCGCGGGGTCGCGGCCATGGACTGCTCCTGCGCTCCGGCGGCACGCGATCCAGCCTCGCGCGTGACGGGTTTCCGGCGGTCGCGATCGGGCCGTGCCCCAACAAGAAGATCTGACATGTTGCCAGTTGTTGCCCTGGTCGGCCGCCCCAACGTTGGCAAATCGACGCTGTTCAATGCGCTGACGCGCAGCCGCGACGCGCTGGTTGCCGACCTTCCCGGCGTCACCCGCGACCGCCATTACGGCGTGTGCCGGCTGGGCGCTCGGCCGTTCGTGCTGGTCGATACCGGCGGCTTGTCGGGCGAGCGCATCGACATCGACCAGCTGACCGAACGCCAGGTGCAGTTCGCGATCGACGAGGCAGCCTTGTGCGTGCTGCTGGTCGACGCGCGCGACGGCCTGCTTCCGCAGGATCGCGCGATCCTCGATCGCGTGCGCCGCACCGGCAAGCCGGTGGTGCTCGCCGTCAACAAGACCGACGGACTCGACGCCGGCGCTGCGCTTGCGGAATTCGCGACGCTCGGCGTCGCCGCCAGTTTCGCGATCGCCGCATCCCACGGGCGCGGCGTCGACGCCGTGCTCGCGTCTTTCGAGTCCTTGCTGCCTGTTGACGATGAAGCCGAGTTGGCCGGGGACCCCGAAACCACGGGCACGCGCGTCGCGATCATCGGCCGTCCCAACGTCGGCAAATCCACCCTGGTGAATCGGCTGCTCGGCGAAGAGCGCGTGGTAGTGTCCGACATCGCCGGCACCACGCGCGACTCGATCCACGTTCCGCTCGAGCGCGACGGCAGGCATTACACCTTGATCGACACTGCCGGCGTGCGCCGCCGCGGCAAGGTCGAGGATGCGCTGGAAAAATTCAGCGTCATCAAGACCCTGCAATCCATCGCCGCGGCGGATGTCGCGGCGGTGATGATGGATGCGGGTGAGGGCGTCACCGACCAGGATCTGGCCTTGATCGGGCAGGTGCTCGATGCGGGACGCGCGCTGGTGATCGTTGCCAACAAATGGGACGGGCTGGAGCGCTACGACCGCGAGCGGTGCAAGGCCGGCCTTGAGCGCAAGCTCAATTTCGTTCCGTGGGCGCGCATCGTGTTCCTGTCGGCCAAGCATGGTTCGGGCCTGCGCGAGTTGATGCGCTCGATCGACCGCGCCGGTACCGCCGCCGGGCGCCAGCTCGGCACCTCCGACCTCACGCGTTCGCTGGAAAAAGCGGTCGCCGCGCATCAGCCGCCGTTGGTGCGCGGGCATTCGCCCAAGCTGCGCTTCGCGCACCCGGGCGGCGACCACCCGCCGACCATCGTGATCCACGGCAGCCGCACCAAACACATCGCCGACAGCTACCGGCGTTACCTTGAGAATTTCTTTCGTGCGCGCTACAAACTGGAGGGCACGCCGATCCGCATCGAGTTCCGCGAAGGCGAGAACCCGTACGCGGGCAAGCGCAACGTGCTGACCGAAGGCCAGCAGCGCAAGCGGCAACGCATGCTTCGCCACGTCAAGGGGGGGCGAAAATGAGCACGGCAGATACGTTGGGCGTGGTGCTTTCCGGTGGCGCAGGTGCCCGCGTCGGCGGCGCGGACAAGGGCCTGCTGCCGGTGCATGGCAAGCCGGTCGTGGAACGTGTTGCCGCAGTGTTGCGGCCGCAGTGCGGCGAGCTCGTGATCGTGGCCAACCGGAACGAGGCTGACTACGCACGTGTCGGCCGCGTGATCGCCGATGAAGCGCCTGGACACGCAGGACCGTTGGCCGGAATCGCTGCGGCGCTGGCTTTCGCGATCGAAGCGGTGGCCGGCCATCGCTGGATGCTGACGGTGCCGGTGGATTGCCCGGACTTCCCG
>DASSRT010000051.1:0-3201 GCA_035701705.1 Rhodanobacteraceae bacterium | reverse complement strand
TGACATCGGATGGAACAGCCAGTCGCGACCACGCGCTGCAAGATCGTGGTCGGACTGGAACAACGGCGTCAGCCAGCGACTCCAGAAATGGTAGATGCCGACATGCTTGCGGCGCTCCTGTTGGTACGCGATCAGCGCCGCGTCGACGGACGCGCCTGAGCGCAGTGCATCGCGCAATCCGCGCGCATCCAGCAAGGCCATGTTGACGCCCTGCCCGAGTTGCGGACTCATCGCGTGTGCGGCATCACCGAGCAGCACCGCGCGGCCCCGGAACCATTCGCGGTGCACGACATCGCGGTAGCGCGCCGCGGCCAGTCCGCCGGGCACTGAGGTGGCGTGCAAGCGTTCCGCGGCCTCTGACCATAACGACGCGACTTCATCGCGCCAGCAGCTCGCATCGGCAATGCCGGCATCCAGCGCCGTGACAGGCGCGCTCCAGAAGAAACTGACCCTCGGCGTCGGATCGCCGGGGCGGGTGCCGACCGGCAACATGCCAAGCATGCGGCGTGCCGCGACATAGCGTTGCCGGAGCGCGTCACGCCACGGCCAGTCACCCTGTTCGACGAGGCACCACCACGCGCCCCATGGGTACGCTTGATCCAGGCGCGCCGGCACCACATGTTTGCGCAGCAGCGAAGCCGAGCCGTCGGCGACGATGACCAGGTCATAGCCGGCGTGGATCTGCCCATCGGAATCAGTGAGCGCACCGCGATCCGCATCGACCGCGGTGATCGCGCAGCCAGGATGGATGCAGCGGCCTGCCTGCCACGCCGCATCGAGGATCTCGAACAACGCGCCGCGCTGCATGCCCAATCCGAACAGCCGCGCGTCGAGATCGCCATAACGCATGTCCATGACCGCGCGACCGCGCTGGTTGGCGCCATGCAAACGGGTGATCGCCGCGCCGTGCCCGAGCGCAGCTTCGAGCAGGCCCAACTCCCACAACACGGACAGGCCCGTCGGCTGCAGCAGGAACCCGGCACCGACCGGACCCAACGCCGGCGCGCGTTCGAACACCTCGACGTCGTGACCATCCGCCGAAAGCAACAGCGCCGACGCCTGTCCGGCCGTACCGTAGCCAATGATGGCTATCCGCAAACGCTTGCCCAAGTCCGATCCCCTGTCGAAGCAGCAGTCCCCGCGACGATTCTGGGGCCTTGCGCGACGGCCGAACAAGCTCGCTGGCCGCAGCGATCGGCCCGCCGACAACGCGCGAACAATGCGCCCTTTCGCACCTCGCATGCGAAAATCGCGGATACCCGCCCATCATGCCATGCCGATGCTTCGTCTCACCAACCTGCGACTGTCGCTCGACCATCCTGCCGAGGCCCTGCCCGTCGCCATTTGCGCGCGGCTCGGTATCCCGCGCGAGGCCCTGCTGAAGGTCAGCGTATTCCGTCGCGGCTACGACGCGCGCAAGCGCGGCGCGATCACGCTGATCTACACGCTTGACCTTGAAGTCGTCGACGAGGCCGCCTTGCTGGCGCGGCATGCCGGGACGCGCGATCTGCAAGTCGCGCCGGACTCGCGTTATCACGCCGTGGCGCCCGCAACCAAAGCACCCGAACATCGCCCGCTCGTGGTCGGCTTCGGACCCTGCGGCATCTTCGCGGCCCTGATCCTCGCCGAAGCGGGCCTCGCGCCGATCGTGCTGGAGCGCGGCAAGGCCGTGCGCGAACGGACAAAGGACACGTGGGACTTGTGGCGCAACCGCACCCTGCACGAGGAGTCCAATGTGCAGTTCGGTGAAGGCGGCGCCGGCACCTTCTCCGACGGCAAGCTGCACAGCGGCGTGCACGACAGGAAGAACTACAACCGCAAGGTGTTGCAGGAATTCGTGGACGCCGGCGCACCCGAGGAAATCCTCTACGTCAGCAAACCGCACATCGGCACCTTCCGGCTGGTCAGCATGGTCGAGAAGATGCGCGAGCGCATCCAATCACTCGGCGGCGAAATCCGCTTCGGCCAACGCGTGGATGACCTGCTGGTGGAAACCGATGCGCGGGGCGAACGCCGGCTGCGCGGGGTGACGCTGGCCAACGGCGAGTACCTGCGCAGCGACCACGTCGTGATCGCGCTGGGCCACAGCGCCCGCGACACCTTCGCGATGCTGCACGCGCGCGGGGCGTACCTGGAACCCAAGGCCTTCTCGATCGGCTTCCGCATCGAGCACCCGCAATCGCTGATCGACCGCGCGCGCTTCGGCCCGCAGGCCGGCCACCCGATCCTCGGCGCAGCCGATTACCACCTCGTCCACCATGGCCAGGACGGCCGCTCGGTCTACAGCTTCTGCATGTGCCCCGGCGGCACCGTGGTCGCGGCCGCCAGCGAGCCCGGGCGCGTGGTGACCAACGGCATGAGCCAGTACTCGCGCAACGAACGCAATGCCAACGCCGCGCTGGTGTGCGACATCACGCCCGCCGACTTCGCGCCTTATGGTGATGGTCCGCTGGCCGGCATTGCGTTGCAGCGGCATTGGGAAGCGCGTGCATTCGAACTCGGCGGCGGCGACTACTGCGCACCGGCCCAGCGCGCGGGCGATTTCCTTGCCGGACGCGCAACGACCGCACTCGGTGACGTCCAGCCTTCCTACCAACCCGGCGTGCGCCTCACCGACCTCTCATCGGCCCTGCCCGGCTACGCCATCGCCGCCATCCGCGCGGCGATCCCGGTGTTCGAGCGCCAGGTCCGCGGCTACGCCCTGCCCGACGCCGTGCTCACCGCGGTCGAGACGCGCACCTCTTCACCAGTCCGAATCCGCCGCGACGAAGACCTGCAAAGCCTGAACACGCGTGGCCTTTACCCCGCCGGCGAAGGCGCCGGCTACGCGGGCGGCATCCTTTCCGCGGCGGCCGATGGCATCCGCGTGGCGGAAGCCGTGGTTGCGTCTCTTGCCTGCGCGGGCCAGCCCCGCCAGGCGGGCCGAGGCTGAACCAACCCGGCACCGGTAACCGCCCAGAATAGCCCAGCCCACCATTTTTCCCCAAATTCCAGTTACACTGGTCCGGCAGCGCTTGGGGCAGACTCGGATGCACTGCGTAAACTTGCGGCGAGTTCGCCTCACTCCATGCCGTAATTCATCCATTGTTTTCAAAGGTCATGTGTAATGTCGGATCGACAGAGCGGTACAGTCAAGTGGTTCAACGATGCCAAGGGTTTCGGCTTCATCACCCCGGAAAGTGGTGACGACTTGTTCGTCCA
>DASSRT010000050.1:0-10584 GCA_035701705.1 Rhodanobacteraceae bacterium | reverse complement strand
CACGAAGTCGCATGGATGGATCCCCTGTAGTGATGTCGTTGCCGGATGGCCTTCGGACGCCTGCAGCCGACGCCCGTGGTACCAGTATTGCCGGCATGCGACAATTAGCCATGCATGTATGTGCAAAGGCCTGTTTATGGTGCAGGCGGGCCACAGGAGCGGCCGTAGGAGCGGCTGTAGGAGCGGCTGTAGGAGCGGCGGGAGCCGCGACCGGTGTGGCGTGGTGGAGTGGTGTGCATGAGCGGCGGAAGCCGCGACCGTTGCCGCATGAGGGAACGATGTGCATGAGCGGCGGAAGCCGCGACCGGTGAGCCGCGCACCGTGGTAGGTGCCGGGTTCGCCCGCACTCCGGCCCGTTCTACGTTTGACGAGTGGAGCAAATGCGATCGCGGCTTCCGCCGCTCCTACCTGGTCGCCGCCGTTGCGCCGTGTCGCGGCTTCCGCCGCTCCTACCTGGTCGGCGCCGCCGTTGCGCCGTGTCGCGGCTCCGCCGCTCCTACCTGATCGCCGCCGCCGTTGCGCCGTGTCGCGGCTTCCGCCGCTCCTACTTCGGCGCGGTAAACACCGCGAAGATGCCGGCGTAGGGCTTCACCATGAAGGCCGGTGCGCCGTAGTAGTCGCCGTCGACGTAGATTTGCGAAAGCGTGCCGTCAAGGTACAGCGCGTTGCGGCAACCGAGCTTGTCGCGGAACAGTCGCGCGAAAGTGTGGAGGTTCACCGGTCCGGTGCTGACTGCGAATACGGCCTCGTCCGGCCTGGGTGCACATACGCCGCTGCGCCATTTCAGGCTGTCGGAGTCGGCATCGAAATGCGGATTGATCCGGCCGTCGATCACCAGCATCGGCCCGGATTGCGTGGCGATGCGCGGCGTGCTGTGCGCGGCGGCGAACGCTTCGGTGGTTTGCACCGAAGCGTGGCCCGCGGCGTCAATCGAAAACACTCCGTTCGGCAACAGCGAGAAGTTGCCGGAGGCGGGGTTGCCGTGGGCGGTGTTGAGCGGCTTGATGGTCTTGCCGTCCTCGACATACATGCCCAGCGGCTCGCCATCGGCGTCGTAGATGCCGGCATTGGCGGCGAACAGCAATTGTTCGCCATGCGCCGTGCCCCAGCCTTGCAGGGCGTCGATGCTTTCGTACGGCTTGCCGGTGGCCGGATCGCGCCAGTGCAGGCCGAGCCTGGCTTTCGCAAGATCGACCGTCACGACCCGGAAGTGCACGTTGTCGAGCACCACGTCGCGGCTGCTCACGCCGTGGGATGCGTGCGCGCAGGCGGCCAGCATTGCGGTGGCAAGCAGCAGGGTCAGCAAGGCGGCGAGCGACGTGCAGCGGCGCAAGGTCGGATGCGTGTGATTCATGCCCCGATGGTCACAGGTTTGCCATGCTCCCGGCAAGCCGGGCGCGCCAGTGGGTTCAGGATGCGGGCGTGAGCGTCAGCCGATACTTGGCCGGGCCCGGCAACAGCGGCGTCGGGGCGCCGTGCACCCAAGCCTCATGGCCCTTGCCGAACCACGGCGACAGCGGGTTGTCGGACTGGCCTGCCGGCATTTCGAGGATGCCATGCGCCTCGTCGCCGGGTTGCACATCCATCCGCATGGATGCGCCGAAATCCGGATGCAACACACGTGGCATGTCGTTGTCGCCGGGCAGCGGGTCATGCGGCATGTCGACGAAGCGGGCCAGCCAAGCAGGCAGCGCTTTCGAAACCGGGTTGTCGATCTGCGCGGCGTTGAATTGACCCCACGTCTTCGTGGCGAGCGGTCCGGGCACCTCGGCCAGCTCATCGGCGACTTCCTGCGCCGAGGCGAGCAGCAGTGCGTTCCAATCCTTGTATTTCGGATCGAGAAGCCACGCAGGCTTTTGCGTCACCAGCGTCCAGGCGGCATATTCGCCGACGGCGGGCGTGGGCCAGTCGAAGTCCGGCCACTTTGCTGCGGCGCGCGCGGCAAAGGGTGCCAAGGCGTTTTCCCGCACCTTGTCGTGGAACCGCCGCACGATGCGATAGCCGACGCTGTCGGCGGCGGCACGGGCCTGCCAATCCTGCACGAAGGGTTTGAGGGCGGCGACGCGCGGGTCGCGCGCATCATCGAGTATGCCCAACAGCAAGCGCTGCCAGCGAGCCAGAAACAACGCGCGATCGTCGAGCTGGATGCCGAGCATGTCGCGCGGCGTGAAGTGATCGCGTGCGGCGAGGTCGTCGCGGATCTGTTGCGCGCGCGCCCCCAAGTCGTAGCCGCCATCGCCGATCAGGGTGAGGTCGGCACCGGAAACGATGCGCTGGTTGGCGGTCCAGATGCGCGAGTCGGGCGGATTTTCGATGCGCGGATCCTGCGCCGGCGTGGCGTAGCCGACCCAGCCCGTGCCCGGCTGCGACCAGTTGGCGGGCGTCGAAGGATCAAACCCCGCGCGAATCGGGATCACGCTGCCGGCTATGGTCCAGCCGATGTGGCCTTGCGAATCGGCAACCACGAGGTTCTGCGGCGGAATCCCGATCGTCGGACCGAGGGCGAGCGCCTGCTCGACCGTGGTTGCGGTTTCCAGCTTCATCACGTTGAGGTTCACCGCGCGCGGATCCTGCGCGGTCCACGCCATCGCCAGCGGCGTGCCGTCCGGAGCGGTGGCCATCACCGGTCCCCAGATCGTGTCCTTGACGCTGAGGTGGACGTCGGCCGCGCCCTTCACATGGATCACTTCATCGTGGGTGACGAATGTCTTCCAACCATCCGGCGTCTTGTATCGCGACGGATCGGACGGATCCACGATCACGCGCACCCAGTCCATCCAGTCGCCGGTGCTGTTGGTGAAACCCCAGGCGATGTGGCCGTTGCTGCCGATCACCATGGCGGGCGCGCCGGGCAGGGTGACGCCGTTCAGGGTGAGCATGTGCGCCGGATCGGCGGGATCGGGATAGCGCAGCTGCGCGCGGTACCAGATGTTCGGCACGCGCAGGTGCAGATGCGGGTCGTTGGCCAGCAGCGCCGCGCCGCCCGCCAGCGTGCCGGCGACCGCGAAGCCGTTGCTGCCGATGCCGGTGTTGGCAGCGTCGGTGCGTGCGATGGCGCGCATGCCGTCGGCCAGTGCAACGTTTGTTGTCGCGGCAGTGCGCAGGTCGAACACGTCTGCGCCGGGCATCGGGACGGCCTGCGAAGGTCCGCCCTGCATCGGTGCTTCCCAACGCGGTGCCGGTGCCAGCAGGAAATCGGCGAGCGGGCGCGGCAGCACGGCACGCAGTCGCGCGATGTTCAATTCGCGCGGATCATCGCCATCCTGATTGAGGTCGAACGCCATCGCGTCGATCGTGAGGATGGTGTCGGCATCGGTCCATGGCTTGGGCTTCTGGCCGATCAGCAGGTATTCCCATGGCCGCACCGAAAGGTGCGAGAGTCCGGCGTTCACGCCCGCGGTATAGGCATCCATCAGCTTGCGGTTGGCGGGGGACGCCAGCGCAAGCTCGCGCTCGGCCAGCGCCCGGAAGCGGTGCTGGCGATGGTTTTCATCTATCGGCAAGGCTTTCGGTCCAACCAGTGCCGCGAGTTCACCGGCGGCGACGCGCCGCTGCAGGTCCATCTGGAAGAAACGTTCCTGGCCGTGCACGAAGCCGAGTGCATACGCGAGGTCGCGGCGATTGCGTGCGGTGATGGTGGGAATCCCGTCGGCATCGCGCACGATCGTCACCGGCGCCGACAATCCCTGCAGCGTGATGTTGCCGTTCGCCTGCGGACGGCTGCCGGCGAGCAGGCGCCAGCCGATCGCGAAAGTGACGGCGAATACGACAATCAGCGCGATGACGACGCGTCGGATCCAGCGCATGGAATGTCCTCGGGCAACCTCGGCATTGTGACGAAGCTGGCGGCTCGCGCCAAGCGTCGCGTTGGTGGCTCAGGCGACGATGCCGGTCCACTCTGCCGTGGCGAACTTCGACGCTGCCAGTGCCTCGGCGCGTTCCAGCTCGGCGACTTTCAAGCGTCCACGCGCGAGTCCATGCAAGTCGCGGAACGTCGCGATCATCCGCTCGATGATTTCGGTGCGCGGCAGGCCGGTCTGGCTGCGCAGCGGATCCACGCGCTTGGCTGCGCTCTGGGTGGCCTTGTCGGACAGCTTCTCGCGACCGATGCGCAACACCTCCAGCATCTTCGTGCTGTCGATGTCGTAGGCCATGGTGACGTGGTGCAGCACCGCACCGCCGCGCCGCGTTTGCGCCGCACCGGCGATCTTCCCGGCTGCCGAAGTGATGTCATTGAGCGGCTGGTACCAGGCCTTGATGCCGAGTCCCGCAAGCGCTTCCAGCACCCAGGCATCCATGAAGGCGTAGGACTGCTGGAAGCTCATTCCGGCGACCAATGCTTCCGGCGCGTACAGCGAGTAGGTGATGGTGTTGCCGGGTTCGATGAACATCGCGCCGCCGCCGCTGATGCGGCGCACGACTTCGATGCCGTGGTGATGCGCGGCAGCCGGATCCACTTCGTTGCGCAACGACTGGAAACGCCCGATCACCACGCAGGACGACGCCCATTCCCACACCCGCAAGGTCGGCGGACGGCGGCCCGCGGCAACTTCGCCGGTCAGCACTTCATCCAGCGCCATGTGCAGGCCGGGCGCCTGCGGGTCGACGTGGATGAGCTGCCAGGGGTAGTCGTTCCAGTCACTGCGCATCAGTGTGACGCCTCCAGCGCACGCTGCACGGCCATGGCAATTGCTTCGGGCGAGACGCCGTACATCTGCACGTTGCGGCCGAGCGCGTGCTGGATCGCAAAGCTGTGTTGCTGCTTGCCCGCGTCGGCGCGCAGGCCTTCGAGGGCCATGTCGATCACGGCCAATGCGGAATCCGGTTCGAGGAAGAAATCACCGCTGATCTGCACCTGCGCCAATTTGCCCGCGTGTACTTCCAGATCGGCGACGATGAGCTTTCCGCCGGGCATCTTGTATTCGCCATGCATGCGGGGATTCTCGCGCATCCGCGGCCGTCGCGCAGCGGCCCGCGTCAGCCGGTGGTTTCAATGCGGTCGACGCGGCGCAATCCGCGTGGCAACAGGCCGCCGCGTTGGGCACGGTTGCCACCGTATTCGACGAGGTCGGACCACTTCAACGTCAGCTTGCGCTGGCCGGCGTACAGCGTGACTTCGCCCGAGCCTTCCGCCACCACGGCAACGCCTGCAAGGCGTTCCTCGCCAGAGGCGAGTTTGGCCTTGGGGATTTCGATGAGTTTGTTGCCGCGCCCGCGTTCGAGTTCGGGCAGGTCGGCCACCGAGAACATCAGCAGGTGGCCTTCGCTGGTGACCGCGACGATGCGGTCGCGCGCCGGGTCGTTGACACAGGCCGGTGCGAGCACGCGCGCGCCGTCGTCCATGTTGATGACCTGCTTGCCCGCCTTCTTGTTGGCGAGCAGGCTTTCGAAACGCGTCAGGAAGCCGTAGCCGGCATCGGTCGCGAGGATGAGCTTCGTCGCGTTGTCGCCGATCACGGCGGCGTCGAAACGCGCACCCGGCGGCGGCGAGAAGCGCCCCGTCAACGGCTCGCCGTTGCCGCGCGCCGAGGGCAGGGTGTGCGCCGGCGTCGAATAGCTGCGGCCAGTCGAGTCGATGAACACGGCCTGCTGCGAACTCTTGCCGCGCACGCTGGCGAGGAAGGCATCGCCTTCGCGATAGGAAAGCGCGGCTGCATCCACGTCATGGCCCTTGGCCGCGCGTGCCCAGCCGTTGGTGCTGAGCACGATGGTGACGGGCTCGGCAACGACCAGCTCGCTTTCGTCCAGCGCCTGCGCCGCGGCGCGCTCGACCAATGGCGAACGGCGCGGGTCGCCGTACTTGTCGGCGTCGGCCTTCAATTCCTGCTTGATCAGGGTCTTCAGGCGTGCCTTCGAATTCAACGTCACCTCGATCTTCGCGCGTTCCTCTTCCAGTTCATCGCGCTCGGCGTTGAGCTTCATCTCTTCAAGGCGCGCAAGCTGGCGCAACTTCGTTTCAAGGATGTAGTCGGCCTGCTCTTCGCTCAACTTGAAGCGCGCGATCAGCGCCGGTTTCGGTTCGTCCTCGTGGCGGACGATGCGGATGACCTCGTCGAGGTTGAGGAAGGCGATGCGCAAGCCTTCCAGCAGGTGCAGGCGATGCTCGACTTTTTCCAGGCGATGCTGCAGGCGGCGGGTGACCGTGTCGCTGCGGAAGCGCAGCCATTCCTCGAGGATCTGCTTCAGCGTCTTGACCTGCGGGCGGCCATCCAGCCCGATCATGTTGAGATTGACGCGGAAGCTCTTTTCCAGATCGGTGGTGGCGAACAGGTGCTGCATCATCGCCGCGACGTCGACCCGGTTCGAGCGCGGGATCAGCACCAGGCGTACCGGGTTTTCGTGGTCCGATTCGTCGCGCAGATCTTCCAGCATCGGCAGCTTCTTGGCGCGCATCTGCGCGGCGATCTGCTCGATCACCTTGGCAGGCGACACCTGGTGCGGCAATGCGGTCAGCACGATGTTGCCGCGCTCCTCGCTGTAGATCGCGCGGCAACGCACCGAGCCGTTGCCGGTGGCGTACATCGCCAGCAACTCGCTGCGCGGCGTGATGATTTCGGCGACGGTCGGATAATCCGGGCCCCTGATGTGCTCGCACAACTCGGCGACGCTGGCGCCGGGTTCGTCCAGCAGGTGGATGCACGCCGATGCCACTTCGCGCAGGTTGTGCGGCGGGATGTCGGTGGCCATGCCGACGGCGATGCCGGTGGATCCGTTCAACAACACGTGTGGCACGCGCGCCGGCAGCCACGAGGGTTCCTTCAAGGTGCCGTCGAAATTGGGTGCCCAATCCACCGTGCCCATCGGCAGCTCGCCGAGCAGCAGTTCGGCGATCGGAGTCAGGCGCGACTCGGTGTAGCGCATCGCCGCGAACGACTTCGGATCATCCGCCGAGCCGAAATTGCCCTGTCCGTCGATCAGCGCGTAACGATACGAGAACGGCTGCGCCATCAACACCATGGCTTCGTAGACGGAACTGTCGCCGTGCGGATGGAACTTGCCGATCACGTCACCCACCGTGCGTGCGGATTTCTTCGGCTTCGCCGTGGCGGCGAGGCCGAGCTCGCTCATCGCGTAGACGATGCGCCGCTGCACCGGCTTCAGGCCATCGCCGATGAAGGGCAGGGCGCGATCCAGCACCACGTACATCGAGTAGTCGAGGTAGGCGCGCTCGGCATATTCGCGCAGCGGGATTTGTTCGATGTTCGATTGCAGGGAGGTCATGCGCGTCCGTCATCCCGGGCTGGCCCGGAAGCTCGTGGTGAAACCGTGGAATTGTCGCGGGACGCGCGGCTCAATGCACGCGTTCGCTGTGGATGCCGAGTTTGCCGAGCTGCACCTGCAGGCGATCCGGCCCCGCAAGGTGGCCGGTGCCGACGGCGACGAAGAAGGTGCCGTGCTGCTTCAGCAAGACGTCGATCTGCCGTGCCCAGTTGCGGTTGCGGTCGACCAGCAGCACGGCATACAGCTCGTGGTAGTGCTTGCGCATGCCGCCCGTGACATTGGCGGCGATCGCCTTGACGTCGCCGGCTCGCCAGGCCTTGATGATCTTCGCGATTTGCTGCGGCCCCTTGGCGTAGTCGTCGAGCGCGTTGTGCAGCAGGTCGAGTTGCAGCGCCGGCGACAGGCCGGCGAAGAACTTGATCTGTTGCTCGGCGGCTTCGAAGGCAGCGACGGGTTTGCCAGCCGCCTTGAATTCCCGTTCCAGTTGCTTGTCGGCGCCGGACTTCGGGTCGTAGCCGGCCTTCAGCAAGGGCGCCACCGAGATGGTCAATGCCGCCAGCCATGGCTGCATAGCGTCCAGGGTCTTGGCACCGCCGGGCACGCCGGCGTCGGTTGCAGCCTTGTCGAGGCGCGCACGATCGGCGGCGTTCAGTTTGCTCGACAGCGGATGTTGCAGGTCCATGCCGTACTTGAGGACCAGCATCTGCATCGTCAGTGGATTGTCGTCATCCTCTTCCACGTACAAGGTCCCGCTCGCCGCCAGCGCCTCGTCCAGCGCGGGGTAATGCCACGTCGCCTGCTTCGGCAGCACGTGCACGGTGCCGAACAGGTAGACCGTTGCGGTCGGGCTTTTCGCGACCCACAGCGCGGGGTCGGCCAGCGCCGGCGCGGCGAGGAACAGCAAGATCGCCGTCAGGCATAGTTGCCGCAAGACCTTCATCGAGCATCCGGGTTGGGGTTGAACGCTGCATTGTGTCACGGCCCACGCACTGGTCGCGACGACGGTGATGAGGCGATGCTGCAAGCATCCACGCCGATCCGTGGCGAGCCGCCGTGTAATCGTCGCGGTGCATTCCGGAATCCAATAGCGAGGCTTGTGCAATGGAAGGGCGTCGCGTCGTCATCCCTGCGCAAGCGGGGCCCACTGACATTCACGGATCGAGGTTCGGTTCCGGCTTGTGCCGGAATGACGAGCAAACGGATTTCCCGTCACCCGCTTGCACAAGCCTCGATGGCAGGATGTTGAAAGAGTGCCTGAAGGCACTTTTCACCAACCGGTCGGGGGCACTTGCCGGCTGCGCTGGAAGGCCGATAATCCCGCCGTGAGTGGCGTTGCGAACTCCGGTCCGAAGCTGCGTGAGGCGTGGCGACGATGGGGCGATTCGATACGACCCGATGGAGCATGGTGCTGCGCGCGCGCGGCGACCCGGCCGACGCGCGTGTTGCGCTGGAGGCCTTGTGCCGCACCTACCGGCCACCGGTGCTGGCCTTCGTTCGCAGCCACGTGCGCGTGCGCGATTCCGCCGAGGATCTCACCCAGGCATTCTTCACGCGCTTCCTGGAGCGCGCCTGGCACGCCAACGCGGACCCGGAACGCGGGCGCTTCCGCACTTTCCTGTTGACCGCGCTGAAGCGCTTCCTGATTGATGCGCAGGTCGAGGCCCGCACCTTGAAGCGCGGCGGCGACGTGCGCTTCGAAGCACTCGATGCGGCCGACGAGGGTGCGCTGGGTGCCGTCGAGTCTCCCGACGACGTGTTCGAGCGCGAGTGGGCGCGGGCAGTGCTGACGGTCGCGCTTGGCCGGTTGCGCCTCGAAGCCGAGCAGGCCGGCAAACTCGAATTGTTCGATCGGCTCAGTGAATTCCTGGTCGAGGCGCCGGACGAAGCCGACTACGCGCAGGTGGCCAGCGACCTGGGCTTGCGCCGCAACACCTTGGCGGTGGCGGTACACCGGCTGCGCCACCGCCTGCGCGAACTGGTGCGCGATGAACTGGCCGAGACGACCGCTGGCGCGCACGACATGGGCGAGGAACTGCGGGCCTTGCGTGGCGCGCTCGGTGCGGACTAGCGCGGCGCATCGACGCACCGCGCGAGTGCAATCGTGAACGCAAATTGCCGAGGCAACACATGATCCTGGGACGTGTTCGATGAATTCCGTGGCCGGCCGCCGCGCCGACGACTTCAGCAAAACTCGCTGGACGATCGTGCAACGCCTGCAGGCGCCGCATGCGGGCGATGCGTCGCAGGCGCTGACCGAGCTGGCATTGCGCTATTGGTATCCGGTGTACGCCTGCGTTCGACATTGCGGGCACGCGCCTGAAATCGCGCAGGACATCACCAGCGCATTTTTCCAGCGCATCGCGAGCGCGGCGGGCGACGCCGGCCTGGCGCCACGCGGCCGTTTCCGGGACTGGCTGTTGGCGCGCTTGAACGCGTTTCTCGCCGGTGACTGGCGGGATCTTGCGGACGGCGAGCCCGCGTTCGCGCCATCCCTTGAAGTCCTCGAACAACGCAATCGCGATGATTTTTCACCGGGCGATCCGCCCGAACGCGCCTTCCAGCGTGGCTTCGCACTGGAGCTGCTGGCACGCGGCTTCAAGGCGTTGCAGGCGGAGGCGCGCCAGACCGGTCATCTCGCCATGTACGAGGTGCTTGAGCCGTACCTCGCACACGATCCCGCGCCGGGCCAGATCGAGGCGATGGGACGGCAACTGGGCATCCGCCCGCTGGCGCTGGTGTTGGCGCTCAAGCGCCTGCGCCAGCGCTTTCGCGAGCTGGTGCAGGGGGAGTTGTCCGACACCGTGTCCTCGCCCGGCGACATGACTGCCGAACAGCATGCGTTGATCAAGGCGCTGGCGTGCAATTCCTGACGAAATCGGGCGCTGCGCGCGGCGCTGGGGCACGTTCGGCAACCGCGGACAGCCTCGACACACGCCTTGGCCTGTAATCGACGGGACGCGTTGCGGAATACATGTCTGAGGGATGAACCCTCGCCGCCAACCGGATTCCGGCGACCCAATCCCATGCATGCCCGTCACGGAAGACCTGCTGCAGGTTTCAGAGGTGAACGTCATGAAACTCAGCGCAATTTCCATCGCAATCGTCCTGGCGAGCGTCGTTGGTGTGGCCTCGGCCGCTGGTCAAAGCCAGACCCTGCCACGGGTCAATGTCTCGGCAGTCGGCATCTCGGGGTGCACGCCGCCGAACGCCACCACCGGCCATGCCTGCGACAGCTACAACGCTTTCCTGCGTGCGAATTTCTCGTCGCGCCAGATCGGCATGCTGTTCGGCTACCAGACCTCGTATCCGGAGTATCGGACCGGTGGGATCGACCGCCTGCAGCGGCGTTACCAGTCGTTGCTG
>DASSRT010000049.1:0-9444 GCA_035701705.1 Rhodanobacteraceae bacterium | reverse complement strand
GTAGGAGCGGCGGAAGCCGCGACCATACCCACCTCACGCCCCCTGTAGGAGCGGCGGAAGCCGCGACCATGCCAACCTCACGCCCCCTGTAGGAGCGGCGGAAGCCGCGACCATGCCCACCTCACGCACCCCGTAGGAGCGGCGGAAGCCGCGACCATGCCAACCTCACGCACCCCGTAGGAGCGGCGGAAGCCGCGACGCTTCGCCCCGCTCACGCGCCGGGTTTGGGGACCAAGCCGCCAGCGGCACCTCGCTTGCGACCCACTATTCGCACGCGTACAATCCCCCGCAAGAACGCGTTTCGCGTTCAAGGAGCTGGGCCATGAAGCTGAACAAGTCCATCCCCGCCGCATTGGCGTTGAGTGTCGCGCTCGCCTTGCCGTCGCTGGCAACTGCGGCGCCGCAGGCCACGGACGATGCGCAGCCCGTCGCCACCCTGCAGGTCGGCGGTGGCGTGATCATGGTCAGCAACCAGGGCAGCCCGTTTGCGAGCGGCCAGTCCAACGACCCGCTGTATTCCAACGAACGCCTGATGGTTTCCCAGAACAGTTCGGCGACGGTCGTGTACAACGATGGTTGCCGGCAGACCTACAGCAATCCCGGCGTGTACACCATCAGTGCTACCTGCGTTGCAGGTGCGGTGACCAGCATCAAACCGCCGAATACCGGCACACTGGCTGCGCCCAGCCGTCCGATGGGGGTGTTTGTCGCTGCCGCCATCGTCACCGGCGCAGGTGTTGCGGAAATCATCGACAAAGACCGCCCACACGCCCCGCCGATCAGCCACTGATCCGATCCGCGGTTCAATTGAAATTCCAGGCGCCACGACTCCCGCGAGCCGTGGCGTTTTTGCATCCGCATCCGTGCTGGCGTTGCACCGACATGCTTCCCGCTTTTTCTGCGCCGTCCAGGCATCCCACGCGACGCCGTCGCACCGGAACCTGAGATGAGCTTTGCTGCCGCACACCCGTCGCGACGTCGGCCCTCGCCTGCGGCCCGTCCACAGCGTGCACCCGCCGACCCGCGCGAACGCCTGCTGTTCGTGCTGTCGGGCGTGCTGCTCAGCGTCGCCTTCATCACCGGCGGCAGCTCGCAAGAGAGCGGATGGGGCGTGATGATCGCCGAGTTGCTGGCGCTGGTGGTGTTGCTGTTCGTGTTGTCGCGGCGCGAGTGGCGCGCGCGACTCGCGACCGCCCGCTGGGGCGTGGTCGTGGCCTGCCTGATCGTCGCGATTCCGCTGCTGCAGCTGCTGCCGATTCCCGCGTGGTTGTGGCAGTGGCCATCGCCGCGCGCCGCGTTGCAACACGACCTCGCCGCCGGCGGCGTCACCGGCATCACGCACCACTGGAGCCTCAGCCCCGCCACCACCGAACGCGACCTGTTCATGCTGCTGCCCGGCTTCGCGCTGTGCATGTCGGCGCTGGCACTTCCGCGCGAGGCGTGGCGGCGCCTGCTGTGGTGGTTCATCGCCCTCGTGGCTTTCAGCGTGGTGCTGGCCTTCGGGCAACTCGGCGCACCGCAAGACAGTTTCCTCAACCCAGTCCCGCAATACGCCCCGGCGCTTGCCGGCGTGTTTGCCAACCGCAACCACCAGGCCTGCGCGCTGGCGATGGGACTGGTGCTGGCACTGACCTTGCTGTTCGATGCGCGCAGCCGCATGCGCCGCGGCGAAGCCACGCACGCGAGCGTGCTCGCCTGCGGCATCCTCGCCGCGCTGTTCGCCGCGATCCTGCCCCTGGTCGGCTCGCGCGCCGGCGTCATCATCGCCATCGTCGGGGCCGCGGCGGCGTTGCTCGCCAACGGCGCATGGTCGCCGCGCCGCTGGCACGAACAACGCGCGGCGCGCTGGCTTTCCGCCCTCGCACTCGCGGCGCTGGCATTGGGCGTGTACGGCGCCTTCGCCTGGATGCAACAGGACGTCGACGTCGCCGGCTCGCGCTGGCAGATGGCGGGCGCAGCCGCGCGGCTTGCCGGCGCAAGCCTGCCGCTCGGTGGCGGCGCCGGAAGCTTCGTGCGAATGTTCGAACAGTTCACGCAAGGCGCGTTGATGCACCAGGGCTACATCAACGCCGCGCACAACGATTACATCCAGTGGTGGTACGCCGGCGGCGTCTTGGCGATCGCGGCGATCATCGCCGCCGCCGCGGCGTTGATCGTGGCAACATTGCGCTTGCTGAAACTGCAGCGCGAATCACGATCGCGCATGCTCGGCATGGCCGCACTGTTAGCGATCCTGATGCCCGTGCTGCATTCCACCGTCGATTACCCGCTGCGCACCCCCGCGCTGATGACCGCGTTCGGGATGCTCGCCGGCATCGCCGTCGCCGCTGGCGTGCGCGCGAAGCAACATCACGGCAACCCGGTCGCGGCGCCCGCCGCTCCTACGGTAGGAGCGACGGAAGCCGCGACCACGAAACCCCGCGACCACGCTTTTCCGTAGGAGCGGCGGAAGCCGCGACCACGAAACCCCGCAACCACGCTTATCTGTAGGAGCGGCGGAAGCCGCGACCACGAAACCCGCGACCCCGTTTTTCTGTAGGAGCGGCGGAAGCCGCGATCGGCGCGGGCTGCCGCCTCACCCCCGCAGCCGCCGCACCCCCGCCCACGCGCGCCGCCACAACGCACCCGGCACGCTCGTGCCGTAGCGCTTGCGCAAATAAGCCGCATCCGGAACCAACTGCTGCCGCAGCCAGCGCCAGCGCATCCGCGCGGTTGGAAACGCTCGCCAGTTCATGCACTGGAAATACCAATGACTGGTCACTCGCTCCACCTGCAGCGACTCACCGCGCGCCGCCCCTGCCAGCTGATCCATCACCGCGACCGGCACGAACCCGCCAAACCGCGCTTCGGCCGCATGCAAGCATGCAACACACACGCCGGCCAACCCACGGCTGATGGCGAGATCGCGCAACGCACACCAGTCGCCATCACCAAAGCGGCGCGCAAGTACCACGTAGTCGAACAGCCATTTCATCCGATCCTCACGCTCGGCGAGGTGTTTCACCCGATGCATGCACGCATGCAGCATCGCCAGCGGCGCAGACAAGCCACGCGCCCCCGAGCCAAGCGCGGGGATCGGCATCGACGCCGCCCGCAGGTCTTCCCAAGCAAATCGGAACGCAAACAGCGGCGCGTTCGACAAGCGCCAATGCAAATCAATATCCAGCGCACCCCGGTCCGCAGGCCGCACGCAGGGTGTCTCGAAGCGCACCATGTCCCCCGGCATGATCACCTCGGGCGGCGCGTAGCCCAAGGGGGCCAGCAGTTCCACCGCGCGCTGCGCATCCTCGCGCGACGACAGCAACAAATCGATGTCACCACATTCGCGTAGATGCGGCGCGGCGTAACACCAGCAGCCCAACGCCAAGCCCTTCAACAGCAACGCCGGAATACCGGCTGCATCCAGCCGCGCCAGGATCGCGCGGCACTGCGCCTGCTGGTACAAACTTTGCGCCGCCTTGGCGCGCACCAGCGCGTCGAGGCGATCGCGCAACGCATCCGGAACGGCCATCGCCGACGCGTGCAACCGGGCATGCAGCAAGCACGCGACGCCCTCGGCGTTGCTGAGATCGACGACCGCTTCCACGCCCTCGCCCGGCGCGCACGGCCACGCCGGCCGGCGCTCCATCAGCGCCGCCGCGATCCATGTCTCGATACTCGCGCGATCGTTCGCCTGCATCCCGTGATTGTAGGAGCACCGGTGGGCGCCACCACGCAATACCACGCAACCGGATGCATCCATCGCGGCTTCCGCCGCTCCTACGGTAGGAGCGGCGGAAGCCGCGACCACACCAACCTCACGCTCTGACTGTAGGAGCGGCGGAAGCCGCGACCCGGAAAGCGCGACAACCCATCACCCCCGCCGCCGCATCCGCTGCACCGCCATCACCACGCCCCACCCGATCGCAATCCCGAGTGCATCGCTCAACACATCCGTCACCCTTGGCTGGCGCGTCGGCACGAATTGCTGCAACACCTCGCACCCGATGCCGACCACCAGCAACACCACCGGCATCCGCCACCACGACCCGCGCGGCGCCAGCAGCTTCCACAACAACGCGAGCCACGCATACGCGATCACATGCAACGGGTTCAGCCACGGCAACGATGCATCCAGCCAATCCCACGCCAGCGCAAACCCCGGCACCTCGACCCGCAACCATCCCATCACCGACGCGGGCACCAGTGCCCCAGCGACCGCGCCGACCAGGCTCAACGCCAGGCCGATCAAGCCCAGGTGCCGCAGCAACCCGGTCGACCTTGGCACCGCCGATACGCTGCTCAACGATGAACCTCCCGCGCGCCAAACCACAAGCGTACCGGTAATGCCCGTGTAGGAGCGGCGGAAGCCGCGACCATGCAGCACCACGCAACAGGCCACAACCATCGCCCCATACCCGCAACGCCATTGCCGCTTTTGTAGGAGCGCCGGAAGGCGCGACCCGGAACACGCGAGCACGCAGCACCCCGCATCCCGCCACAACCATCGCGGCTTCCGCCGCTCCTACCAACGCACCATCAGGTCAACGCCATCGCCTACAGCTATACTCGCTGGCCGTTGCACGCACATCGGCCGCCGTACGGAGATGCAGGGGATTCCTTGCCGTCGGCACGCCATCTGCCGCAACACAAACCCATCGGGCGGCGACGTCCGGGAACACCTCACGTGAAATCACGATGAGAAACTACGCTTCACGCAAACGCGTCCTGGTCACCGGCGGTGCCGGCTTGGCGCACCACTGAAACATTCCCGAGTAACGAGAGGTCAAGGTGTCGGCGCCAAAGATCAGTATTTGCGTCATGGTTTACAACCATGTGAACGTGATCGAATCGACCTTGCGGACTCTCCTCGTCCAATCGGTGACGAATTTCGAGCTGATCGTAAGCGACGACTGTTCGACCGACGGTACGTGGGCACTGCTTGAATCGATCCAGAAGACGGACCCGCGGATACGCGTGATCCGTACGCCACGAAATGTCGGTATGGCGGCAAACGCCAATTTCGCCGTGCAAGCGGCTTCCGGCGAATACATCGCGCTCCTGCACCACGATGACTTGTATCGCGCCGACCTGATCGAACAGTGGGCACGCGTGCTCGACGAATACCCGGACGTCGGATTCGTGTTCAATCCGTACGGCTTGTATGGAACCGACGACATCTCCGCCATCTCGGTGCCAAGCGGACGCCTGGATGGCACGCAGTTCCTGACACGCCATCTCTTCCCCAGCTGGGGCTGTCCCATCCACGGGACGGCGATGATCCGCCGCAGCGCATGGGAGCGAACGGGGGGGATGCGTCTTGAATTCGGCCTGCTTGCCGACATCGATCTCTGGATGAGGCTCGCCGCGCAAGGGCCCGTGGGATACGTCGACGAACCCTTGATTACGGTGCGTCATGCACGTCCGGATTATTACCCTGACATCTACACCGGCAAGAACTGGTCATGGAAACGCCATGTTTTGCTATACCTGATACACGGCGCCAACCGTGAGAGTTTCTACCGCAACCGAAAGCTGCGGCGCCTGCTGGTCATGCTGGCGTTCCGCTTCCGCCTGAGCGTGGAAACCGCAAAATGGATCAGCTACGCGATCGTGCGCAAGAAGTCGGACATGCTGCGCCGTAGCAACGAATCCAGGACCGCTTACGACATGCTGTGGTTGCGCATCTATCGCGCGGCCGCGCGGTTGCTTGCACGTTCATCGCCCGCATGAGCGACCAAAGCGTCGAATCGCGTGCTGCAAAGGTAAGCCTGGTCACCGGTGGATCGGTGATCATCGCCATCGTATTCCAGCTCGTCTCCGTACCCATTTGCCTGCACTTCTGGGGTGCAAGGCAGTACGGCGAGTGGCTCGCGGTATTCGCAGCCGCGAACTTCCTGCGCGTGGTCGATAGTGGTTACATCACCTTCGCAGGCAACCGACTCAACCTTCTCTACCATCAGGACACCAACCTGCTGCGCAAGGTGCTTGCGTCCGGGGTCTACGCAGTGGCGCTGCTGGGCGTGGTGCAAATCGGCGCCCTGTTGCTGATCGGTCAGCTGGGTGGTCTGGGCTGGCTGCTGGGATCCGATCATCTGGCGCGCGCGAGCGATGCACAAGCGGCGTTGGCGATCCTGGTCGGCAGCTGGGTGGTCAGCGGATCCTACTTCGGCCTCGTGCACAGACTGATGGTGCCGACTGGCCTGCTGTACCAAGCCGCCTGGTGGTCAATGGGGTACCAGGTGTCGCTGTTCCTCGCCGTGGTGTGTGCCGCCGCGTCGCGCTTCGACCTGCTCGCCACCAGCATCCTTGTCGCAGCCATACAAGCGGTCACCTACATACTGTCCGCCGCTTACGTATGGTGGAAACTGCCTGAATTCATGCCATGGCGGTCACGACCGAGCCTCCACCTCGCGCTGCTCGACATTCGAGGCTCGCTCGTTTTCTCGGCTCAAAGCGCGGCCCAACAGTTGTCCACCAACGGTCTGGTCGTACTGGTATCGAGCATGCTTGGCACTGCCATTGTTCCCGTATTCACGACGACGCGAACAGCAGTGAACCTCTGGAACAGCGTGATCAACACGCTGACATCGCCGCTCCTGCCCGACGTCGTGCGCCTGCACGTACAAAAACAGACCCGGAAACTCCTCGCCTTGGCGGATGCGCACGTATGGCTGATCGGGACAATCGTCAGCCTCGGCATCGTCGTGTCCTACCCTGTGGTGGTTTGGGCGTATGGAATATGGACGCACCATGAGTTGGTGCTGGACAAGCCGCTTCTGGCAGCGTTGCTCGCAAGCATGGCTTTTGTCGGTGCTGGCTCGTTCATGACCCTGTACCTTGCGGGCATCAACAACAGGAAGGCCGTGCTGGTGCTCGCATTGACCCGCGCCACAATCAGTTTCGCAGTGGCACTGATACTGCTGCGGCCACTGGGCCTGGTCGGCGTCGGCTTCGGGCTACTGGCAGCTGAAGCGGTTTGCTACCTGCTCATGGCGACCCACTTCTTCCCGCAAGCGACGCAGATGCGTGCAGAGGTGTCCCGGCGAATCGCCACGCCGGGGTGGCTGCCATGGAGCGTGATCATTGCGTGCGCCTATGTCGGCATCGCCGCGCACTTCGGACGCACGCTCCCGATCTACTACGCAATCAGCATTGCCTTGACGTTGACGGCCGCGTGGTTTGGCTGGAAGGCACTGGACACGGACACGCGCGCGCGATTGGTGGCGCTGGGCCTGCGCTTCAGCCCCATAGGGGGTTCAAAGTGAGGTCGCATACATCGACCCGGCGGGGACTTCGCCTCATCCTGACACTGGGTGCAGGTGGCCTGATCGAATTGCTTTCGACGCACGGGTCGGTCAACCGGCACGTATTGCTCGCGGCGATCACCCTGTTGCTGCTCAGTTACCTGGTCAGCGAAGTTCTGTCCGTGCGGCGCGAACAACCGCAAACGTGGCTGCTCAATCCCGCGGTCATGACCTCAGCGGTGACATTTGCGATTAGTTTTGGCGTGACGAACGTCCTCTTTTTCCTACCGGCCGACATGCTGGAGCCGGTCGACCTCACCCCGTACGTCAGCCACTCGATGATCAAGCTCATGTGGCTCGTGCTGCTTGCGGCCATCGCGATGTGGGTGGGCTACCGGTCTCCCATCGGGAAGAACATCGGACGCCGATTGTCCCAAGGCACTCACCACCGATGGATCCGCAGCGCCCCCAAACCCCATGCGTTCGCCATTCCTTGCCTTGCCGCGGTCGCGCTGATGGCGAGGCTGCTGCAACTCCACTTTGGCATCTTCGGCTACGCGAGCAATTACGCCAACCTGATCGAGATGGGCAGATTCACCCAGTATTTGTCGATGGCAGCGTCACTCGGTCCGTTGTCTTTGCTGTTGGCCGCGCTGACCCATTACTGGCACCCCAAGTCGCGGTACTGCAGCATCCTGCTCGTCGTCATCCTGGTGATCGAAATCGGGTTCGGGATTCTGTCAGGCTTCAAGTCCCAGGTGGCCATGCCCTTCGTCATCGTTGGCGTCTGCTACTACCTGACCCACGGCCGCATCCCCATCGTGTGGATCGGCGGCTTCGTGCTTGCGATTTTTCTTGCGTACGCTGTCATCCAGCCGTATCGCAACGTCCGCAACAGCCAATACGCCGGCTCCGGCGATTCGGTATCGGCCGTTGCATCCAGCATTGTGTCCGCCCAGGACGAACCGGTTGCAGGCTCGTATACGAAAGGGCCCACATGGTTGAATTTCCTGGCGCGTTCCTCACTGTTGTCCGTCGGGTCATTGGGGATTGCATATCAGGATGCCGGGAAGGGGCTGCCGGCTGGATCACCCGCGTTCCTCAAGAACCTCATCATGGCTCCCGTCTACGCCGTGGTCCCCAGATTCCTCGCACCCGGCAAGCCGGTGGGCAACATGGGCCTGTGGTACACCCGCGTCGTCCTGGGCAAGGACATCATGTCGGCGACGGCACCCAGTCCATTCACCTACCTCTACTTCGCCGGGGGCACATTGGCTATTGTGGCGTTCTTCTGGCTGCTTGGTACGGGCCTGAAGCTCATGACCCTGTTGCTCAGACCCAGCGACTCGATCGCCGCGTCGCTTGTCTATCTGGTACTGCTGGGAACGGTTGCGACCGTTCCGAGCGCCGTCGACGGCATGGCGGTCAACATCATCCGAACAGTGCCATTGATATTGCTGGTGCAATTGCTGTTGTTTCCGAAACGTGCGTCCAGACGGCCTCACATGATCGTGGCGCAGCACCCGCAGAAGGCCGGTTGATGGTAGCCTCGACGGCCCCGTACTTTCGAGCTGCCGCGCTATCCGCGAACCGATCGCATGTGCATGCGAGCCTTTGCGCATGGTCCGCGCAGCCACTGTTGCAACAACAAGCGCCGCCCACGACCGTCAATCAAACTCAGGAATATGCATGAACAATCAATCGACGCAACAACGCGTCATCGAAGACTACTTTCGCGTCACCTCGGCCACATCCGTCACCGGCACCATCAGTGATGCGGGCCTGAACGGTGTGCGTCGCCGGCTTGGGCCTTGGCTGGACGTCCGCGGCAAGGATGTACTCGAACTTGGTTCCGGGCTGGGCGAAACATGCCGCATCTGTCGGGACAACGGCGCCACAACGGTCACCGGCGTCAATCTCAGTCAGGGCGAAATTGATTTCGCACGCGGACACGTTGATGCAACGTTCATCCGCGAAGACATCGAAGTCTTCCTGCAAGACAGCCCTGCGGATAAATTCGACCGCATTTTCGCTCTGAATATCCTGGAGCACCTGGACAAGGACAAACTGGCCCGGGTGCTGGACGGTGCGCAACGCGTGCTGCGACCCGGCGGCACCCTGGTTGCGATGGTGCCCAATGCAACCTCACCGTTCGGTTGCATGACCCGCTACTGGGACATCACCCATTACAACGCATTCACGCCAAGCAGCTTTCGGC
>DASSRT010000048.1:0-2349 GCA_035701705.1 Rhodanobacteraceae bacterium | reverse complement strand
ACGCTGGCACGCTGGATCCAGCGTGCCCCGGTGGGCGCAGTCACCACGGCGCCAGCGACGGCAGTCGCGGCGAGTCCGGTGGCGGTCGCGTCGCCCGCGCCGATTGCCCCGGTGGCGGCGGCAGTTGCCACGCCGCCGGCGGACACGCTCGACACCACCACCCTGGTGGACCTTGAAGACATCATGGGTGACGAGCTGGTGACGCTGGTGGACGCTTACCTGCGCGATGGCGACGCCCGCATGCAGAAACTGCGCGAAGCCGCCGCCCGAGGCGACAGCGACGAAGTCGGCAAGCTGGCGCATTCGCTGAAGTCCTCCAGTGCGAACCTCGGTGCGGTGCCCTTGTCCAGCCGCGCACGCCTGGTCGAAGAGGCCGCGCGTCGCGGCACCCTCGTCGATCCCATGGACAGCGTCGCGGTGCTGGACAAGCTTTACGCCCACGCTGCAGCCGCCTTGCGCGCGCGCTACAAGCGGACCTAGCTCGACCGCACTGTCGCGCACGCCAGCGCGGCGTGGCACTCAGGAAATTGGATTCGGCGCAGCGGCGTCGGGTACGAGATCGGCGAACCAGAAACCATCGCGTTCCACGATCTCACCGACGGTGGCACGGATGGGCGCGCGCAACATCGGTCCGGCCAGCACGCAAGTGTGGAATTCGCCGTGCTCGCCGCACGGGTCGACGCCCACCGGCAGGTCATCGAGCATCGCGTGGTCGAACGTGCGTCCAGCGAAGCTGGCGGGCAACTGCCGCGGATCCACGCAGGTGACCACTGCCCTCAGCCCCGCGTCGAGCATGCGCCGCGCGAGTGCCGTGGTGGGCTCGCCCCAGAGCGGGAACAACGGCTCCAGCCCGGAGCCTTGCAGTTGCCGAATCCGGTACGCGCGAATGTCCTCAAGGAACAAGTCGCCGAACGCGACATGCGTGGCGCCATGCGCAAGCGCGGTTGCCAGCGCGCCGCGCATCTCGCGCTCGTACACCGCGTTGGAACACGGCCACGGCAACGGGATGACCTGCAGCGGCAGTCCTGCCGCATCCGCTTGCGCTTGCGCGAGTGCGAGCCGGGTCGAGTGCATCGCAACCCGCGCGTGGTTGGCGTTGACGGTCGTCAGCAGCCCGATGACCTCGGTATCCGGATCCTGCCGCAGCACATGCAGCGACCAGGCGCTGTCCTTGCCGGAGCTCCAGGACAACACCACCCGTCGTTGCATGCGTCCGAGTTCCGTGTGGGCGTGCGGCGCGCGTCGGCGCTACGAGCGGATGTGCGTCTGCAGGTAGTTTTCCAGCCCCACCTGCGCGATCAGGCTGAGCTGGGTTTCCAGCCAGTCGATGTGCTCTTCCTCGGAATGCATGATGTCGGCGAACAGCTCGCGGCTGACGTAGTCGCCGGTCTTCTCGCAATGCGCGATCGCGACCTTGAGGTCCGGCAAGGCGGCGCGCTCGAGCTTGAGGTCGCACTCGATGGTTTCCTTCGGGGTCTGCCCGATGTGCAGCTTGCCGAGCTTTTGCAGGTTCGGCAGGCCTTCGAGGAAGAGGATGCGCTCGATCAGCCGGTCGGCGTGTTTCATCTCGTCGATCGACTCCGCGCGCTCATGCTCGGCCAGTTCCTTGTAGCCCCAGTTGGCGTACATCTTGTGGTGCAGGAAATACTGGTTGATCGCGATCAGCTCGTTGCCGAGTGCCGTGTTGAGATGTTCGATGACCTTGGCGTCGCCCTGCATGGTGGTCTCCCGCTTGCGATGACGCGCGCGCGATGCGCGCGCCGGACACGACTATAGCGCCCAGTGCAGAAGCATGACGGAGTGATAATCGCTTGCATGCGGAAGTACCGAATTCGAAGCAGCTGTTGTGAACAGTCAGGCCATGGAAGGCCGTTCTGATTGTTTTGGGCTCGAGAGATTTTGTTGCTGACTCAGCTGCAACGAAGCGGCGATCAGGGACGATCGCACAAGAATTGTGAGAAGTCAGCCCATGGAAGGGCGTTCTGGTCTTGCAGGCCAATGATGGCTCGCTTGAGTGCAAGTCCGGCGAAGCGGCGAGCAGGGACGATCCCAGTAGTTATGCCGCGACGGGCAGCGCGGCGGCCAGCTGCTCGCGTTCGAGTTCTTCAGCCAGCAACTCGCGGACCTCGTGCGCGCAGCAACCGCAGCACGTCGAGCAGCCGGTGCGCGCCTGCACACTTTCGAACGTGCACGCGCCACCAGCCACCGCGCGGCGGATGTCCTGGTCGGAAACGGCTTTGCAGATGCACACGTACATGGCGGACCCTCGAGCGGGTGCCATTGAAATACGAATGCGAATGATTGTCAAGTAGGTTCGCGGACGGTCACGCTGGCGCCGGCCTGCCGCCA
>DASSRT010000047.1:0-4755 GCA_035701705.1 Rhodanobacteraceae bacterium | reverse complement strand
CTGCCGCCGCTCCTACGGACAGCTTTTGTAGGAGCGGCGGCAGCCGCGACCCCGGGTCCACCCCACGCAGGAGCGGCGGCAGCCGCGGCCCCGGGTCCACCCCACGCAGGAGCGGCGGAAGCCGCGGCCCCGGGATTACGCGTCTTTCGCCACGCTCACCAGCGCCGGCCGCAGCAGGCGCCCGTTCAACACGTAGCCCTTCTGCATCACGCTGACCACGGTGCCGGGCTTGGCATCGGGCGCATCCACCATCGCCACCGCGTGATGCCGCTCTGGATCCAGCGGCTGGCCGAGCGGGTCGATCTGCTCTAGCCCGTTGCCCTCGGCGACCTTCAACAACGACTTCAGCGTCAGGGCAAGGCCTTCGCGCATCGAATCCACGTCGGCACTGGCCACCGACAGGCCGCTTTCGAGGCTGTCGTACACCGGCAACAAATCGCGCAGCAGGCGCTCGTTCGCGAACTTGAGTCCTTGCTCCTGGTCGCGCTGCATGCGCTTGCGCTGGTTTTCCAGATCGGCACGTTCGCGCAGCAGGGTTTCGCGCATGCCGGCGAGGCTGGCCTCGGCCTCGGCCAACTGCCGGCTCAAGGTTTCCAGCTCATCCGCGTTCGCAGCCGCCAAATCCGGCTGGGCGTCTTCCGGCAGCGCCTGCTCCGGCGCATCCTTCGGGTTCGTCATGCTGTTTCCTCGCAACGTGGACAGCGCCACCGCGCGCACCCGCGCACGCCAAGCGCAACTGTCGAAAGTTATGTGGCCGGACCGCCGCGATTCAAGGCGTCGGTGAGCAATGCCGCCGTCGCCTGCACGACCGGAATCACGGAATGATAAGCCATCCGGGTGGGCCCGATCACCCCGATCGCCCCCAAGACGTGGCCTTCGGCCCCATACGGCGCGCTCACGAGGCTGTAGCCCTTGAGCGGTTCAAAGCCGGATTCCTCGCCGATGAACAGCCGCACGCCGGGCGAGCGCGCGCAGCCTTCGAGCAACGCCAGCAGTTCGCGCTTGCGCTGGAAGGCTTCGAACAGGTCGCGCAAGCGCTCGATCTGGGTGCCGTCGTCACTCGACATCAGGTTGGTCTGGCCGCTGACGAACATGTCCGGCTCGGGCTCGGGCGCGAAGGTCTCGGCAGCGACTTCCACCGCGGTGTCGAGCAAGCGATTCAGCTCGCTGCCTGCGGCGCGCAGGTCGGCCAGCACCCGCGTGCGGATTTCGTCGAGCCGCAAGCCGGCGTAGTGCTCGTTGAGATAATTGGCGGCATGTTCCAGGGCCCGTGCATCGAAGCGTTGGCTCAAGTTCAGCACCCGGTTCTGCACTTGCCCGTCGGCAAACACCAGGATCGCCAGAACCCGCTGCGGACCGATGGTGACGAACTCCATCTGTTTCAGCGGCGCGTCGGCGGCACCCGGCACCGTCACCAGTCCTACGAAATGGGTCATCGCCGAGAGCAGGCTCGAAGCGTTGCCCAGCAATTCGCGCGGCGTGATCGACTCACGCGGCAATTCGCGCTGGATCTGCATCACCGCGCCGCGCGGCAGCGGCTGCAACTCCAGCAGGCTGTCGACGAACAAGCGCAGCCCGCTCGCGGTCGGCACACGCCCGGCGGATGTGTGCGGCGAAGTGATCAGGCCAAGCTCTTCCAGGTCGGCCATGATGTTGCGCACCGTCGCCGGGCTGACATCCAGCCCCGCCGAACGCGACAACGTGCGCGAGCCGACCGGCTGGCCCTCCTGCAGGTACTGCGCGATCAGCGTGCGCAGCAACTGGCGGGCGCGCGCGTCGAGTGGATGCTGGTGGTGGCGTTCGGACATGCAGGCGGCCGATATTCAGTCCTAATCAATACGGGCGGACGGACGGAATTGCAATAGAAATCGCGGACGCAACCGTGACAGACAGCGCGTCGCGCATCAGCGCCGCGGCTGGATACAATCAACGCTGCCCACTGCCCGCGCGTCCATGCTCACCCACCTCTCCGTCCGCAACTTCGCGGTGCTCGAAGCCGCCGAAGTCGAATTCGGTCCGGGCCTCACGGTCGTGACCGGCGAAACCGGCGCCGGCAAGTCGTTGCTGGTCGACGCCTTGCTGCTGCTGACTGGCGCGCGCGCGGACACCGGGATGGTGCGCGCCGGCTGCGCCCGTGCCGAGCTGGAAGCGGAATTCGACCTGGCAGGCGCGGCCGCAAGCGCGTCGTGGCTCGTCGACAACGCACTGGACGACGAGGGCGCATGCCGGGTGCGCCGCGTGATCGCCGCCGAAGGTGGCTCGCGCGCTTGGATCAACGGTCGCGCTGTATCGCTTGTGCAGTTGACCGAACTGACGGTGCCGTTGGTGGAAATCCACGGCCAGCACGAGCACCAGGCCTTGCTCGATCGTGCCGCGCAACTGCACATGCTGGATGAATTCGGCGGCTGCCATGACAACGCGGCGCGGGTACGTGACGCAGCCTTGCAGTTCCGCGCACTGGCCGCGCGTGAGCGCGAGCTGGCTGGCGGCGAGGATCGCGATGCGCGCATCGCCCTGCTTCGCCACGAAATCGCCGAACTGGAACGCTGGGTGCTCCCGCCTGACCAACTCGCAGAACTGGAAGCGCGTCACAAGCGTCTCGCCAACGCCGGGAAACTGGCCGAGGGCGCAGTGGCGATCGCCGAACTGCTGGACGGCGAAGGTGAATTCACCGCGATGCGAAGCGTCGCACGCGCGCGCGCCGAACTGGAACGGCTGGTCGAACTCGACCCGCCGCTGCAGGCATCGCTCGACCTGCTCGAAACCGCCGGCATCCAGCTCGGCGATGCGGCCGAATCACTCTCCCGCTACGCCCAGCATCTCGATCTCGATCCGGAGCGCTACGCGGAAGCCGACGCGCATCTCGCCGCGCTGCACGGCCTGTCGCGACGCCATCGCGTCGCGGTCGCCGAACTGCCTGCTCGCACCACGAGCCTGCAAGAGGAACTGCTATCGTTGGAAGGCGCCGGCGAGGCGCTGGCGAAGCTGGCCGTCGCGCGCAAGCAATGCCTCGCCGACTACGCCGCAGCGGCCGATGCCCTGTCACGGCAACGCGCCGCTGCCGCGAAAAAGCTTGGCAAATCCGTCAGCGCCTTGATGGGCGAGCTCGGGATGGCAGGCGGATCGTTCGCGGTCGAGTTGTCGGCACAAGCCAGCGACGAGCCCGACCCGCAAGGCCGCGAGCGCTGCGAATTCACCGTCAGCGCCAACCCCGGCATGCCGTTGCGGCCTCTGCGCAAGGTCGCATCGGGCGGTGAACTGTCGCGCATCGCCTTGGCGATCGAAGTCGCCGCGCTCGGCAGCGACGCGGCCGGCAGCATGGTGTTCGACGAGGTCGACGCCGGCATAGGCGGCGCGGTGGCCGAAGTCGTGGGCGCCAAACTGCGTGCGCTCGGATCACGCTGCCAGGTGCTGTGCGTCACCCACCTCGCCCAGGTCGCAGCGCAAGGCCACGCGCACATGAGCGTCAGCAAGTCCGCCGACGGCAAGGCCACCCGCACGCAAATCGTCGCGCTCGACGCGAAGGGCCGCCATGAAGAGCTGGCGCGGATGCTGGGCGGCGTCGACATCGACCGCGAAACCCGCGCGCACGCCAAACGCATGTTGGAGAAGGCCCAGGCCACGTAGCAACGGCCGTAGGAGCGGCCGTAGGAGCGGCCGTAGGAGCGGCCGTAGGAACGGCGGAAGCCGCGACCGTTGCGCAACATCCTCGCAAAATGCATCGCGCCTTCCGGCGCCCCTTCAAAAAGCACGCCCCATATCGCACCGTAGGAACGGCTGTAGGAGCGGCGGAAGCCGCGACCGGCGCAACATCCTCGCAAAATGCATCGCGCCTTCCGGCGTCCCTGCAAAAAGCACGCCTCATATCGCACCGTAGGAGCGGCCGTAGGAGCGGCGGAAGCCGCGACCCGGACCGCGTGTCGATCCGCCTACCGCTTCTTCTTCGGCCGCACGTACAACACGAGGCTGTGGTCGGCGATTTCGTAACCGTGCTTCGCCGCGATTTCGCGCTGCAACTTCTCGATGTCTTCGTTGACGAATTCGATGACCTTGCCAGTGGTGACGTCGATCATGTGATCGTGGTGCTGGCCGCGGTCGAGTTCGTAGACGGCTTGCCCGCCTTCGAAGTTGTGCTTGATGACGAGACCGGCCGCCTCGAACTGGGTCAACACGCGGTACACCGTGGCGAGGCCGATATCCTCCGACTCCTCAAGCAAAAGCTTGTAGATGTTTTCGGCGGTGAGGTGGTCGTGGCTGTGCTCGAGGATCTCCAGCACCCGGATCCGTGGATGGGTGACCTTCAGCCCGGCGTTGCGCAGTTCCTGGGATTCCATGGCTGAACTCCGTTGGCGGGGCGCTGTCTCTGATCGAGTCCCGCGGCTCCGTAGTGTATCATCCGCTGTTCAGTTCCCGGCCCGAACCCATGCGCAAGACGATCCCGACCCTGCTGCTCGCCGCTGCCTCCGTATTCACGCTTGGCGCGTGCCACGCAATCTACAAACCCGACGTGCAGCAAGGCAACCTGCTGATCGGCAAGAACGTCAGCGCCCTGAAACCCGGCTTGACCAAGCAGCAAGTCATCGCGCTGCTCGGCTCGCCCTCGGTGGTCAGCCCGTTCGACCAGAACCAGTGGAACTACGTGGCGACGATGCAACGCCGCGGCGGCACCATCAAGGAACGCACGCTCACGCTGTATTTCGAGAATGGAGCGCTGGTCCGCACCCAGGGCGACTTCATGAAGGAAACGCCGCAGGA
>DASSRT010000046.1:0-10676 GCA_035701705.1 Rhodanobacteraceae bacterium | reverse complement strand
TGCGCTTACAACCGGTGACCGGTTTCCCGCGTTTCGACCAGCTCCACATCGCCGAGGCCCTGCGACAGCGAATGCGCGTCGCCGCCTTGCGCCAGCTTGATCGCAAGGCGCACTTCGTTCGCCGAATCGGCGTAGCGCAAGGCGTCTTCGTAGCTGACATGGCCTTGGTGGTACAGCTCGACCAGGTTCTGGTCGAAGGTGCACATGCCGAGGTTGGTCGACTGCTTCATCACGTCCTTGATCTTGTGGATCTCACCCTTGCGGATGTAGTCCTGGATCAGCGGCGTACCGATCATGACCTCCATCGACACCCAACGCCCCTTGCCGTCCGGCGTCGGAATCAACTGCTGCGCGATGATGCCCTTGAGGTTCAGCGACAGGTCCATGTACAACTGCTCGCGCACGTCTTCCGGGAAGAAGTGGATGATGCGCTCCAGCGCCTGGTTGGCGTTGTTGGCGTGCAGGGTGCACAGCACCAGGTGGCCCGTCTCCGAGAAGTGCATCGCGTATTCCATCGTCTCGCGGGTACGTACCTCACCGATCAGGATCACGTCGGGCGCCTGGCGCAAGGTGTTCTTGAGCGCGTTCTCCCAGCTGTCGGTGTCGATGCCGAGCTCGCGCTGGGTAATGATGCAGCCTTCGTGCTTGTGCACGTATTCGATCGGGTCTTCGATGGTGATGATGTGCCCGGTCGAGTTCTGGTTGCGATAGCCCACCATCGCCGCCAGCGAGGTGGATTTGCCGGCGCCGGTCGCGCCGACGAAGATCACGATGCCGCGCTTGGTCATCGCCAACTGCTTGACGATCGGCAGCAGGTTGAGCTCCTCGACGGTCGGGATCTTGCTTTCGATCCGGCGCAACACCATGCCGACGCAATTGCGCTGGTAGAAGCACGACACGCGGAAGCGGCCGACGCCGGACACGCCGATCGCGAACTGGCATTCGTGCGTCTTTTCGAACTCTTCGCGCTGGATCGGGTTCATCACGTTCAGCACCATGTCGCGCGCTTCCTGCGCGGACAGCGGCGTCTGGGTGATCGGCACGATGCGCCCGTTGACCTTGATGGATGGCGCGACACCGGCCGTGATGAACAGGTCGGATGCCTTCTTGTGCACCATCAATTTGAGGAAGGAACTGAAATCGACTGAGCTCATGGCTGCGCCCTCGCGACCCGAATTTGAATCCGGCCCCCGTGTCGATGGCCGTCACTGGCCGGCACGGGTTGAATACATCCTTTTTCTGGATCCCGTGTCATCGGCCATCCATGGCCGGCACGGGGTGAGTGCATCCTGCACTCATTTGAACGTCTCTTTCACCTTCGCGCGCGCGGCGGCATCCTGGCGCGTGATCAACCCGCGCCGCACGAGGTCCTGCAGGCACTGGTCCATGGTCTGCATGCCGAACTGCTGGCCGGTCTGGATGGACGAATACATCTGCGCGACCTTGTCTTCGCGGATCAGGTTGCGCACGGCCGGGATGCCGACCATGATTTCCCATGCCGGGATGCGTCCACCGCCGACCTTCTTCAGAAGAGTCTGGGTGATGACCGCGCGCAACGATTCGGACAGCATCGAGCGGACCATGGCTTTTTCGCCACCGGGGAATACGTCGATGATGCGGTCGATGGTCTTGGCAGCCGAATTGGTGTGCAAGGTCGCGAACACCAGGTGCCCGGTTTCCGCCGCGGTCAGCGCCAGGCGAATGGTTTCGATGTCGCGCATTTCGCCGACCAGGATGTAGTCGGGATCTTCGCGCAGTGCCGAACGCAGGGCTTCGTTGAAGCCATGCGTGTCACGGTGCACTTCACGCTGGTTGATCACGCATTTCTGCGCGGTGTGCACGAATTCGATCGGATCCTCGATGGAGAGGATGTGCCCGTAGTGGTTCTTGTTGACGTGGTCGACCATCGCCGCAAGCGTGGTCGACTTGCCCGAACCAGTCGGGCCGGTGACCAGAATCAAACCCTGCGGCTGGTCGATCAGTTCCTTGAAGACCTTGGGCGTGCCCAGGTCTTCCAGCGTCCAGACCTCGGCCGGAATGGTACGAAACACCGCACCGGCGCCGCGGTTCTGGTTGAAGGCGTTGACACGGAAGCGCGCCAGGCCCGGGATCTCGAACGAGAAGTCGACTTCCAGGAATTCCTCGTAATCGCGCCGCTGCTTGTCCGACATGATGTCGTACACCAGCGAGTGCACTTGCTTGTGCTCAAGTGCCGGCAAATTGATGCGGCGGATGTCGCCATCCACGCGGATCATCGGCGGCAAGCCGGCCGACAGGTGCAAGTCCGAGGCCTTGTTCTTGACCGAAAAGGCGAGCAGCTCGGCGATATCCATGTACCCCCTCCTGAAGTCGCGTTACCGTGCCTGCAGCAGGCGCTGGCCCGGCCTCACTTTGCCCCACCACGGCGTTCGCCGCAAGCCCATCCGGGCAGTATCCGCGCGGCCCTGCGGGGGATCCGCAGTATACGCCTGTCGGGTGAATACCCGCGTTCACCGGCGGCGGCCGGATCAATCACCTTCCCGCGCGCCGACGCCGAAGTCCAGGGTGGCCACCGCACCGCGTTCGGCGCGAGGCTGCAGGCTCACCTGCCAACCGTAGAGTTCGCACAAGCGGCGCACGATCGCCAGGCCCAGTCCGGCGCCCTTGACCGTCTGGCCTTCGCCGCGCACGCCGCGTTCGAACAGGTGCTCGGCGTCTGCGGCCTTGATCCCGGGACCGGTGTCCTCGACGCGTACCCGGCCGGCCTGCACGCGCACCACGATTTCGCCTTCCTGGGTGTACTTGCAGGCGTTGCCGACGAGGTTGCCGAGCGCCACCGCGACCACCGAGGAAGGCGCCTCGACCAGCACCGCCGCTTCGATTTCCGTACGCAGCGTGATCCGCTTGCGGCCAAGATCGGGACGATGGGTGTCGGCCACATCCTCGGCGACCTTCGCCACATCGGTGGTTTCGCCATCGACCGGGCCGGAACGCTCGGCGCGCGACAGCAGCAGCAGCGCCTGGGTCAACTCGGTCGATTGGCGCACCGCGCG
The DNA here is from genome assembly GCA_035701705.1 of Rhodanobacteraceae bacterium. GTDB lineage: Bacteria > Pseudomonadota > Gammaproteobacteria > Xanthomonadales > Rhodanobacteraceae > 66-474. Next base: position 7,644 of record DASSRT010000046.1, on the reverse strand, counting down.
TTCGATCCGCTGCAGGCGGGTGTGCAGTTTCTCCGGCAGCTCGGGCGTCGCCATCAGCAACTCGGTGGTGCTGGCGATCACCGCCAGCGGGGTGCGCAATTCGTGGCTGACGTCGGCGTTGAATTCGCGGTCGCGCTGGATCATCGCACTCTGGCGTTGCGCGTAGTCGTCCAGCGCGACTGCCAGTTCGCCGACTTCATCCTCGGCGAAATGCGGCGCCAGCGGCTCGGGTTGATGGCCACTGCGAAACGCCCGCAGCCGCTGCGCAAGATCGGTCACCGGCCGCATCACGCGCCGCGACAACCAGTAGCCGACCGCCAGCGACAGCAGCGTGAACAGCAGCACCGCAGCGATCAGGCTGGTCAGCAACTGGCGCTTGCCCAGGCCTTCGCGGCTGATGTCGTAGGTGAGGAAGGCATCCAGGCCGTATTTGCGGGCCACCGCCAACTTGTAATGCAGCGGCTTGCCGTCCTCGCCGCCGTGCATGTCGTAAACGCCCGGCGGCAATCCCTGCCACGCCAGCGGCGCCTGATAGACGGTGCGGCTGTTCCACAGCCAACCTTCCACGAGCTTCGACTGCAGCGGTTGGTCGGGATGCTGGTGCTTGTTTTCCAGCGCCTGCTGCACGTCCGCTTCGAGGCTCTGGTTGATCAGCTGGTTCTCGACCTTGGCGCGCACGTACAGGGACGCCGCGGCGAACAGCGCGCTGAGGGCGAACCCGAACAGCGTGAAGGTGACGATCAGCCGGACGCGGAGCTTACGTCGGGACTGCATCCGGATCGACCATGCGGTAGCCGATGCCGTGTCGCGTATGGATCAGCGGTTTGTCGAAGGGCTTGTCGATGACCGCACGCAGGCCATGAATGTGCACGCGCAACGAATCCGAATCCGGCAATTCTTCGCCCCACACCTTGTGTTCGAGGTCCTGGCGCGTCACCACGGACGGGCTGGCATCCATCAGCGCCTGCAACAATTTCAAGCCGATCGGGTTCAACTGGATCGACTGGCCGGCGCGCGTCACCACCAGGGTGTCGAGGTTGTAGCTCAAGTCGGCGACCTTGAGGATGCGGCTTTGCGGACCCTTGCCGCGGCGCGCCAGCACTTCCAGGCGCGCGGCCAGTTCCTGCAGCGCGAACGGCTTGGTCATGTAGTCGTCGGCGCCGGATTCGAACCCGACGAGCTTTTGCTCCAAGGCATCGCGTGCGGTCAGCATCAGCACCGGCGTGTGCTTGTGGGCCTCGCCGCGCAGCTTGCGGCAAACCTCGATGCCATCCATGCCGGGCAGGGTCAGATCCAGCACGATCGCGTCGAACTCGTTGACCACCGCCAGGTGCAGGCCGGTCACCCCATCGCCGGCGAAGTCGACCACGTGGCCGCGGTCCTCCAGGTAATCGCCGATATTGGTCGCGATGTCGTTGTTGTCTTCGATCACCAGCACCCGCATGGCGAATCCCGACCGGCGCGCGTTGGAACGCAGTGAGGCAAGCTTAGCGAGATTTCATCGCTTCTGGCCAGTCCGCGGCGAGCGTCAGTGCCGCGCGGCGGGGTCCACCTTCACCACGGCTGCGGTGTCGGAAGGGTCGCGACAAATATGACTGCCTGTGACATGGCGACAACCATTCTGGGCAGCAACCAGCTCGCCACCACCCGTTGCCTGCGCCGGCGAAAAACTGATGGTCTGGCGGTACTGCCGGCCTGGCGCCGCCGGGGGCTTGAATCGCCATTGCCTGATGGCCGCCAGCGCGGCCGAGTCGAACACGCCGCCCGGCACCGAGCTGACGATGTCGAGGCCACGCGGGCGACCGTTCGCATCCAGCGTGAAGGCCACCACCACACGCCCCCGCGTGCCATTCTGCAGTGCCTGTCCGGGGTACTCCGGCGCCACCACCCGCAACGGCACCGGCAGAGCGACGGTTGCAGCACCGGTCGAAACGGCGGGCTCGGGAGCCGTCACCGGCGGCGCCAAGGCGACGGGCGGAACCGTGAATGTCGACGCGGCGGCACGCAAATCCTGTACCTGGATCGCCTTTGGCGCAGAGATCCGGAATGGCTGCATCTCGGTTCGCGGCAACGGCGGAGGCTGCACGCTGATGTCTGCAACGGGCGCTGGCGCCGAGCGCGGCGCGGGTTCCGCGATCACGCTCGGCTGCACCGCTGCCGCACGCTGCACCACGGGAACGTTCACATCGGTATCGAGCAATCCGGTATCGAGCAATGCATGCTTGGCTGCCACCGGTTGGTTTTGCGGTGGCGCCGCGACACGACGCACCACGATCGCCAGCAGCAGTGCCGAAACCAGCGCGACGGCCAGCAACACCATGCCGTGCGCCGGTGCGCGACGGCGCGGCGCGGCCAGGCCGGCGACAAACCACGCGCGTTCCGCCAGCAATCCGCCCGTCGCGGCCAAGGCCAAGTCCGAATGATTGACGCGAAATTCTTCGAGCCCGGCCAATGCCGCCACGAAATCCCGACGCCTGCCTCCGCCGGCACGCAGCGCCAGTGCGTCGCAACAAAGCTCGCGCTCGTGGCGCGCGTCGCGCGAGATCCAGTGCACCACCGGGTGATAGAACAGCAGCGTTTCCAGCACGACCTGGAACAGATTCGCGAGATGGTCGAGCCGTCGCAGGTGGGCCAGTTCGTGCGCGAGGATCCAGTCGACCTGTTCGGCCGGCATCCGCGCCAACACCGCCAAGGGCATCACCACCACCGGCCGCACCCAGCCCACCAGGGTGGGCGTTGCAATCCGGACGCTTGCCAGCACCCGCACGGCGTGGCCCAAACCCAGGCGCCGACCCAATTGTTCGGCCCGCGCTTGCCAAACCGGCAGGGTCTCGGCGGCGCGCACGACCGCCCGCAACCGGCGCCACTGGCGTACGACGCGCAACCCGAGGAAGGTTACGCCACAACCCCAGGCCAGCACCAACCACGGCAACGCGAGTTGCAGTTGCGCCAGCAAGCCGCCGTGCACCGGCTGGCCCGGAACCGCAGCCCCCCCCACGGCCGCGCCGCTGACCAGCATGCCACCGACTTCAACGGTCGACGCGAATGCGCGCCATTCGTGCCAGAACGTCCACAGCGGAAGGCCTGCCAGCACCACCAGCGCCAGCATCGACGCAAGATAACGCGGATTGCCGCGTGGCAACATCCAGCGGACCAACGCGTAGGCCGCACCAACCAGCGCAGCCTGCCAGACGAAATGCAGCAGGCACCATCCCAGTGCCTGCACGATCATCCCGCTTAGATCGAAAGCAGTCATCGGTCTGCCTCCGCATCAAGCCGGTTCAGCAACGCGCGGATCTCGTCCAACTCCTCGCGGCTGGCCTTGTGGTCACCCAGTGCCTGCAGCACCAGGCGTGATGGTGACCCGTCGAACACCCGCTGCAGCATGTCGGACAGGAACTTCTTCTGGGTGCGTTCCTTGCTCGCCACCGCGCTATACACATGCGCGCGCTGGGATTCGTCGCGTGCGACCAGGCCCTTGTCGTGCATGACCTGCAGCATCTTCAAGGCGGTGGTGTATCCAGTGCCGTCGCGCCGATGCAGCACCTCGTGGACGTCACGCACCGTGCAGGCACCACGTTCCCACAGCACCTGCAGGATCGCAAACTCGGCGTCTGTCGGCCGTGGCAATCGCAAACCGCTAGCGGCACCCGGCATCACGCATCTCCCTGCCGCTCACTCGTCAACCACCGATATTCGGGTTGTTGGTGCCTTTGCTTTGTATGGCACGCATCATTTGGTCGGTCTGGGTTTTCTGATTCTGGATTTCACTCAAAGTGCGGCAAACACGCTTGGGCAAGTGCGATCCTATCGGCATTTCGTTATGGCAGATCAAACGATTGCCATCACGCGCCGCCAGCACGGCATTGATTGCATTCTGGTCGTCATTGATCCGCGATTTCGCAGCCTGATCCATTTTGTCGAAGGTTCCGAACCGGGAGAACAATGCCGCCATGTCGTCGAAACGTCCGTTGACCTTGGCCCGCTCCGACGCAGCCGTCGAGGAGTAACGACCGCCGGGCTTCATCTGCTGATCGACGGCCGCCCGCACCGCCTGAAAACTGCTCTCGTCGTAAATCGCGGTCACCACAGGCGCCGAAGCCGCCGCCGCTTGCGCGGAGGAGCCCGGTTCGGCACCCGGCGCATATTGCACCACCCCGGCTCCACCGGCACAGCCTTGCAGTGCCATCGACGTAACGACCGTGGCGACGACCAACCAACCCGCTGCTTTCATGGACAATTCTCCATCAAGTGATCGCGTGCAAAACCGACGCGGACCTCAGCAACGCTACTCTCGACATTTGCGGTTGTCAACGATTCCTTTCGTACTATGTTGATCGTATGGCCAGATTCGTTCGCCACCTTCCATTTGGCGTACGCGTTCGGGTCCACGCGTGCCTGCACGCCACCTTGAAGGCGATCGACGACCGATCTTCCACGCGGGGCGCACCGAGAGCCACTCCGTTGCGCGTGGTTCCTCCTCACCCGCTTTGCGCTGCGGACATCAACCGTCGCCCAGCGCATGTTCGATCTGCCTGACCACCGCGTCCGCCACGTCCACACCCGTCACCGTTTCGATGCCCTCAAGACCCGGCGACGCATTCACCTCCAGCAGCAGCGGACCACGCGCCGAGCGCAGCAGGTCCACCCCGGCAACACCAAGCCCCAGCACAGCGGCCGCGCGCAATGCCATTTCGCGCTCGGCCGTCGAGAGCCGCACCTTGCTGCCGGTGCCGCCACGATGCAGGTTGGCGCGAAAATCGCCGTCCACCGCCGCGCGCTGCATCGACGCGACCACGCGCTCACCCACCACGAAGCAGCGTATGTCGCAGCCGTCGGCTTCGCGGACGAACTCCTGCACCAGGAAATTCGCGTACAGGCCACGGAACGCCTCGATCACGCTGCGCGACGCCGCCGGCTTTTCAGCCAGCACCACGCCCGAACCTTGCGCGCCTTCGTTGAGCTTGATCACATGCGGCGGCGCACCGAGCATGCCGAGCAAGTCCGCGGTGTCGTCCGGATTGTCGCCAAACACCGTGACCGGCAGGTCGATGCCATGACGCGCAAGGATTTGCAGGCTGCGCAGCTTGTCGCGGGCACGCAACACCGCATCCGAAGGATTGGGCGTGTACACACCCATCATTTCGAACTGGCGCAACACCGCGGTGCCATAGAACGCCACCGACGCACCGATCCGCGGGATCACCGCATCGAAGCCTTTCAGCGCGCGACCGCCATAACGGATCGCCAAACCCTCGCGCGAAATCCGCATGTAGCAGCGCAACGGATCAAGCACGCGCACCTTGTGGCCACGTGCGCGCGCCGCCGCCACCAGTCTTGATGTGGAATACAGGCGCGCATTGCGGGAGAGGATCGCGATTTTCATCGCTGCGGTTCCCATTGCCAGCTGTTCTGCCCCCTTGAGTCAAGGGGGCCGTCCGTTCGCATGCGGCCGCGTGCGAACGGATGGGGGTTGTGGGAGCACGGAAATTCCGGGCCGCAGAAGCGTTGCATATCCCTTGAGCAGCAATCCGCAGAATGGCCGCGAGACAAGCGGGTGAAGGGAATCGAACCCTCGTCAGTAGCTTGGGAAGCTACAGCTCTACCATTGAGCTACACCCGCGCCGGAAACGAAATGGTAACGAGGCGCGCGCATTGGACGCAACGGACCCGCATGACCGCCGGTTAACCAGATGCTTACGCACGCCCGGGCACGCTGCCGCTGTCACACTCACGTTCAGCTTGAATGCGGTGAACTGTACTCGTCGGGCGAGGGGCGCCGCACCGACGCGTGTGCTGAAGCGCCCGGATTTCTCGGGAGATGTCAATGACCCGTTTCCGCTTGTTGCGTTCGCTGTTGATCGCCTGTGCCACCGGCGGCCTGTTGCTGGCTGGCGCGGGTGTCGTGCAGGCCCAGCAATACGCCCAGCAGCCGTACGACCCGGCCTACGACACCTCCCAGACCAGCTATCCCGCAACAACCCAGGATCCGGGCCGCGTCGCGCGCCTGGCCTACCTGTCCGGCGAAGTGCAGTTTGCGCCAGCCGGCGAAGATGACTGGGGTGCGGTTGATCTCAACCGTCCGATGGTGCTCGGTGACCGCCTGCAGACCGGCGACGACGGGCGCGCCGTGCTCGAACTCGGCGACGCCTCGGTGCGGATCGACAACGACAGCGCGTTCGATTTCCTGAACCTGTCCGAGGAGAACGTCCAGATCGAGCTCTCGCAGGGCACCCTGAATCTGGCCGTGCGCCAGTTGGGCTACGGGCACAATTTCGAAGTCGATACCCCGACTGTCGCGTTCGTCGCCGGCACACCGGGCATCTTTCGCATCGACAACAACCCCGACGGCACCGGCAGCATGGTCACGGTGTTCCAGGGTTCCGGCACCGTCTACGGCGCGAACGGCGCCAGCCGCCAGGTTCAGGCCGGTCAGTCGTACCGTTTCAACGACTCGTCGCTCGCCAGCGTGGACGTCGACAGCCTGCCGCAACCGGACGACTTCGACCGCTTCTGCGAAAGCCGCGATTCCAACTATTCCCGTTACGCCCAGCAGCAACAGCAATACGTTCCGCCGGACATGATCGGTGGCGACCAGCTGTCCGAATATGGCCAATGGGATGACGAGCCGCAATATGGCAACGTCTGGTACCCGAACTCGGTGTCCGCCAACTGGGCGCCGTACCGGGACGGACACTGGGCATGGATCGATCCGTGGGGCTGGACCTGGGTCGACAACCAACCCTGGGGCTTCGCACCCTTCCACTACGGCCGCTGGGTCTACGTCCGCAACCGCTGGGGCTGGCTGCCTGGCCCGGTGAACGTGCGTCCTGTATACGCGCCGGCACTGGTTGCCTTCATCGGCGGAGCGGGTGTCTCGGTATCGCTGCGCATCGGCGGCGGCAATGGTCCCGTCGGCTGGTTCCCGCTGGGACCGCGTGACGTGTACGTGCCGTGGTTCCATGCCTCGCACCGCTATTTCAACCGCGTCAATGTCACCAACATCCGCAACGTGTACGTCAACCAGACGATCATCAACAACGTCTACAACGATTACAGCCACGATCGTTACGACAACCTGCACCGCTACAACCGCTACGCCTACCGCAACCAGTCGTATGCGGTGACCGCCGTGCCGCGCAACGTGTTCGCTGGCGCGCGCCCGGTGCGCTCGGCGGTGATGCGGCTGGACCGCAACCAGCTGGGGCGGTTGCAGGCCATCGCCCGGCCCGGCGTGGTTCCGGACAAGGCCAGTCTGGGTGTGCGCCAGCCCGAACGGCGGATCATCAACGTCCGCGGCAACCGGCCGTTCGTGACGCCTGTAGTCGCACGCAGCACCCCGGCGCCGCGACCGGTGTCGTTCAGCGAACGCGAGAAAGTGATCGCCAACCAGCATGGCCGGCCGCTGACGCCCGTGCAGATGCAGGATCTGCGCAAGCAGCGCCCGGCAACTCGCACTCAGCCCGAACGCGTGCGCCTGGTTCCGGCGCTGGCAGGGGCTGCGGCGCTTGGCGCCGCCCACCGGTCGACGCCATCGCCACGCCAGGAAAACGCCACGCGTCCCGCCACGCCACGCGGCCCGTATTCGACCCAACCGTTCAAGAACACCGTGCACCCGATCCCGGCGCGCGTGCAACCGGAGCC
>DASSRT010000045.1:0-8045 GCA_035701705.1 Rhodanobacteraceae bacterium | reverse complement strand
GCCTGCGACAGCTACAACGCTTTCCTGCGTGCGAATTTCTCGTCGCGCCAGATCGGCATGCTGTTCGGCTACCAGACCTCGTATCCGGAGTATCGGACCGGTGGGATCGACCGCCTGCAGCGGCGTTACCAGTCGTTGCTGCAACAGTGGGTGGCGTCCCAGTCGGACGTGAACGCGGCCGCCGCGGTAGCCACCAAGTAGGCTTGTTTCCCGCGAACGACCCGGCTGCTGCTTGACGACACGCCCCGCCTTGCGGGGCGTGTTTTTCCCTGCTTCCGCGATCGCCTGAAGGCACGCGCTGCCGGGTCGCACAAGCGTTATAGTGCGCTCCACGCCATGCCGGTGGCGCTTGCGCGATGGTCCGCAACTACCGCGCGCGGGGTGGCTGCCAGGCATGGGCGTCGTGAGCGGAAATACGGAATGCCCCGCAACGGGCGAGAACCCGCAGGCTGCCGCGCGAACGTATGGACGAAGATGCTTCCCGTTCCCCGTTGCCGAAGTTCGGGCGCCTGCGCGGGCTCGCCGAGCTTGCCTTCGGCAGCCTGACGCGGGCCGGCGCATCCACGCACGACCAGCATCCCACGCTGCCGCAAGCGGGCGGCATCGAACTCGACCTCACCGAGCCGGCGCAGCGCCAGTTCGGCGACTACGAATTGCTGGAACGGATCGGCGAGGGCGGCATGGGCGTCGTCTACCGTGCCCGCCACGTTCCGCTCAACCGCATCGTTGCGGTCAAGCTGCTCTCTGCCGGGCTGTGGGCGTCGCACGATTTCGTCCAGCGCTTCGGACGCGAGGCGCGCAACGCGGCGCGCATGCAGCACCCCAACATCGTGACCGTATTCGAAGTAGGCAGTCTCGACGGCCTGCATTTCTTCAGCATGCCGCTGGTGGAGGGCCAGAGTCTCTCGGCACTGCTGAAACGCGGCGAGCGATTCGCGCCGAAGGCGGCCGCCGTGCTGTTGCGCACCGTTGCCGAGGCGGTCGCTTACGCACACAGCGTCGGCGTGCTGCACCTCGACCTGAAGCCGGGCAACATCCTTGTCGACGCGGACGGCGTGCCGCACGTGGCCGATTTCGGGTTGGCCCGGGAGCTCGACAGCGCGCTGACCGCGGAAAACGACGAGGTGACGGGCACGCCGGCCTACATGGCGCCTGAGCAAACACGCTCGCATGCGCAGAAGCTGACGGTGGCGACCGACATCTACGAGCTCGGCGCGATCCTGTACGAGCTGTTGACAGGCGGGCCGCCGTTTCGCGCCGAAAGCGCGCAGGACACGCTCAGGCTGGTGGAGATGGGGCAGGTGCGTGCACCGCGGCGGTTCCGCCCCGGCTTGCCGCTGGACCTGCAGGCGATCGTGATGAAGGCGCTCGACAAGGACCCGGCGCAGCGCTATCCGAGTGCCCGGGAATTCGCCGATGAGCTCGGGCGTTTCATCGAGGGCCGGCCGGTGCACGCGCGGCCGTTGACCTTGCCACAACGGGTCCTGCGTTGGGCGCGCCGTGAACCCAAGTTGGCCTCGCTGGCGTTCCTGGCGTTTGCAGCACTTTTGGCCGGGCTGGTCGCGACCTACGCGCAGTCGCGACGTGTAGCGGCGGTCGCCGATCGCGCCGAGCACACCTTGTGGGCATCGCGCACGGCGACTGCGCAGCGCGAAATCGAGCGTGGCAATGCCTATTCGGCACTGGTGAATTCGGTGGCGAACCTGCGTGAAATGGAGGCGCATGGCAACCGCGACGGTGCGGCGCTGGAGCGCTTGCGCATCGGCACCGTGCTTGCGAACGCGCCGCAATTGATCGGCGTGGTCCCGGTCGGCAAGGACGCCTTTGTCAGCGCGCTGGCGATTTCACCGGATGCCAAAACCGTCGCTGCAGCGATCGCCGACGAACACCGCAGCGTACGCCTGTTCGATGTCGCCAGTGGCAAGCAGACGTGGAAGGTTGCCACCCTCGACACGTCCTTCGGCAACATGGACTTCAACAACAGCCCGATCGAAGACCTGACATTCTCCCGTGACGGGCGCCGTCTGCTCGCTTATTCCATCGATGCCGTCCCGGGCGGGGATCAATCGACGATGCGGCCGCGCACCATCGACATGGCAATGATCGATGTCACCGCCGGCCGCGTGGTGAGTCCGCCCAAGGCGTTTGCCGACTATCTGGCCATGAGCTTTGGCGATGACGGCCGCCATGCGCTGTTGTTCGACCGGCATGGTGGCATCCAGCGTTGGCGCACGTTGCCGTGGGCGCCGGCCGGCGACAAGGTGGACTACCCGGACAACATCAACGGTGCGCCGCACGACGGGCCGCTGATGGGCGCCGCGCGGCTTGCGGACGACGGCAAGACCATGGTGTTGGTCAGCGAGGCGAACCTGAGGTTCCGCACTTTCGACGCGGTGCACATGCGGCTGCAGCACTCGCTGCTGCTGGATGCGGCGCAAGGTCGCGCGACAGCCTGGGCCTTGCGCGATGACGGCCGGCAACTTGCCATCGGCACGGTCACCGGGCAAGTCGCATTGTGGGACTTGCGAAGTGGCGACGTGGCGTGGCTGCGTTCGCAGCTGCCGGGCCGCATCGCAACCCTGCGCTACAGTCCCGGCGATCACTACCTGCTCGCGGTTTCCAATGCGCCCAGCGAGTTGCGGGTGTTCGACACGCTCAGCCTCGAACTGGTCGCGACGCCCGTGGCCCTTGGCCAGGACCGCCAACCCAACGTCGAGACCGGCATCACGGCCATGTTCGGTGCCGACGACCACACGTTGCTGACCCGCCACTGGGTCGGCGGGGCCACGCTTTGGCAATTGCCGGGGCAGGGGTTTCCGCTGCACGCACCGGTCCCGGCGGCGCCCGTGATGGTCGGCATGGGCACGCGTTTCGCGTTGGCCAGCGATCCACATGCGCGCCTGATGGCCACCAGCGACAACGGACAGATCAAGCTGTGGCGCCTGCGACGGCCAGCGTTGATGGACCGGATCGCCGCACCGATGGTGGCCGATACATTGCGCTTCGACGGTCGCCATCTCGTTTCCGTCGACGGCAACCGCGTCAGCGTGTTCGACATCACTCGCGACCGGCCGGTCGGTGCGGCGATGGTGTTGCCCGCAGCGTCGACCTACGCCGGGCTCGATGGCAGCGGCGAGCGCGTGATTGCCTTCGCCGGCCGCGAAATTTATTGCTGGAACTGGCGCAGCGGCACGCGTTGCTGGCCGGCGATCAGGTTGCCGGATTCACCGTTGCGCCTCGGCATCGCCGCCAAGGCACCGGTACTGGCCGTGTCCACCGGCGGCAATGCGGATGGCAAGTTCTACGAACACGTGCATCTGATCGATCTGGCGACTGGCCGGCAGCGCGGCCAGCCCATCGTCCTGCGTGGGCCACTCGGCGCGTTGCGCCTGTCCGCCGATGGCCATCGCCTGCTGGCCTGGCAAGACCATGGCAGCAAGAACCGGGAGGCGGACAGGCTGTTCCTCATCGACGCCGACAATGCCACCATCATCGCGCGCATGTTGAACAGCGATGGCGATCGGCAACAAGTCATTTTCGACGCGTGCTTCCAGTCGGATGGCAGTATCTGGAGCCAATCGGGAGCTCCCTGGTCGACCGTGGATGGTTCGCCGTCCTACCTGTGGCATTGGGCTCCGGGTGGCAGCCTCATCGCGAAGTTGCCTTCCCACGAGAATTGGGGCGCGTTGCTGCTGCTGCCGGACTTGCGTGGAATCGTCATGGTGGCGTCGGCGCAGTTGATCACGGCGCAGGATGCGCGCGTCGACCTCAATGCACCCGATTCCAACTCGCGCGACAACGCAGGCGCCATCAGCCCCGACGGGCGCCTGCTGGCGTTGGCGACCATCGACGGCGTGGCGCTGACCGACATCGCGCACAACGAACGCCTGCTGCCGGACATGAAACTGCCCCTGCCGTACCACGACGTGGTGCAGCAGTTGGCGTTCGCGCCGGATGGCTCGCGCCTGGTTGGCCGGACCACCAGTGGTCGCTGGTTCCAGTGGCCGCTGGTGGCCGATGCGCGGCCGGTGACGGAGATTGCCCGGGATGTCGATTCGCACGACTTCACGTCTCGCGATGTGCCCCCGCCGGCCTTGACGGATCGCGAGCGCCAGCTGCTGCGCCATGCCGACCCCGGACCCGATGTCGAGCAGGCCGTTGCGAACGTGGGCGGCACCACCGCGAGCGTCTCCGCGCCACTACCGGATCCGCGTTTCCTGCCGCTGGACCTCGACCCGGTCGCCAATGTCGATCCGCGCCGGCCGATGAACCATGCCACGCGGCTGCCTCCGCAACCGCAAAACCTGCCGGGGCTGCCGCGTGGCCTGCAGCGCTACGACGGCGTGGATTTCCTGCTCGGTCGTGCCGTGCAACTGTCCGGCCAACCGCGCAACATCCTCGATGCCGAATTCCCCGCCAGCTCGCGCATGCTTGCGACCGGCACGCGCCGGGTGGCGCATGTCGACGTGCTGGTGATGCAGTACCTCGCCCGGCTTGGCGTTGTCGGCGACGTGCACCTGCACTACCGCGATGGTGGCGAACGCGTGCTTGCCATCACCAGCCCGGACGAAGTACGCGAACACTGGATGGACGCCGCGACCAATCCCGCCAGCTTGCAGGTCGGCTGGGTTGGCGGTTTCGGGGGGCAGATGCTGACCGGCGGACCCAATGCCAGTGGTTCGGAAACCCTGTCGCGCACCTACGTGGTGCGGCTGGCCAACCCCGAGCCGAACCGGCCGGTCGCGTCGATTTCGTTTTCGGCGCCGCCGGATGTGAGTCCGGGCCTGCTGTTCCTCGCGGTGACGCTGGAACTGAAGCCGCCGGATCAGCGCGGCACGCGGTAGCCACCCGGCACGCCGTGGGGCGAGAGCGTGAGTTGCCACAGCTGATCGCGGCGGGTGCGGAAGGTCGCGGCGGAACTCGAGATGTAATAACGCCACATGCGCCGGAAGCGTTCGTCGTAGCGCGGATTGCTCGCCGACAGCTCGGGCCACGCCGCGTCGAAATTGGCCAGCCAGGCCATCAAGGTCTTGTCGTAGTCGGTACCGAAGTTGTGCCAGTCCTCGACCACGAACAAATCCTCAAGCGCGGGCGCTACCTGCGAGGCCGCCGGGATCATCGAGTTCGGGACGATGTATTTTTCGATCCATGCATCGGGCCGGCTCGGGGCGCCGTTGGTGCCGATGCAGTGCAGCACCGAGAGTCCATCGTCCTTCAATGTGCGGCGGCACACCTCGAAATACGTGCGGTAATTTTTCCAGCCGACGTGCTCGAACATGCCGATCGAATACACCGCATCGAATTTTTCCTCGACGTCGCGGTAGTCCTGCAACCGGATTTCGATGGGCAGGCCCTTGCACAGTTCGCGTGCGAACTGCGCCTGCTGTTCGGAGACCGTGACGCCGACGCCCGAGACGCCGTAATTTTCCGCCGCGAATTTCAGGGCCTCACCCCAACCGCAGCCGATGTCGAGCACCTTCATGCCGGGCCGCAATTGCAGCTTGCGGCACACGAGGTCGAGCTTGGCCGCTTCGGCATCATCGAGGTTGTTCGCGTCCTTCCAGTAGCCGCACGAATACACCAACCGCTTGCCCAGCATCTTCGCGAACAAGTCGTTGCCGATGTCGTAGTGGGCCTTGCCGATCCTGAAGGCCTTGCGACCGCGCTGCATGTTGATGAAGCGTGCGCGCAGATGCGCGCGCAAGGCGTCGAAATCGTGCAGCTGTTCGTCAATGCGCGCGCCGAGCACGTGGAAGAAGAACTGGTCGAGCGACGGCGTGTCCCACCAGCCATCCATGTACGCTTCGCCGAGCCCGAGCGACCCATGTGCGAAGGTGCGTGCGAACACGCGTTCGTCGTTGACGTGGAGGTCCCACGGGCGATCGCCGTTTATCGCGACATCCGCGAGGTCGAGCAGTTGTTGCGCCTTTTCGCGCAAGGCCTGGTCGTGGCGTGACAGCCGGGCAGGCTCCGTGGGGGTCGCAAGATCATTCATGGGTGGTCCTTCTGGCCCGTGCGGGCTTCACTGGAACGGAAGCTTCTCGCGCTGCAACACCAACGCGATTGTCTGCGCGGTGACCGCTTCATCGTACCGGACGGCCGTGAAGGATTCGTCAGGGCTGGCCGGCGCCGAGTGTTCCGAATTCCGTTGGCAGCGTCGCGTAGAAAATCTGCAGCTTTTCCGCGAGCACGCGCGCGAGCATGGCGTTCGCCAGCTCGCGGGTCACCACGAAATCCACGCGCACGGTTTCCTGTCCGGCCAGTTCAAGGAAATGCGCCTCGTGGGTGACGCCATGCTGGCCGTAGCCGGCGATGGAACGGAACGCGGTGCCGCCGGGCAGGCCCAGCTTCTTGGCTTCCGCGAGCAGCCATTCGTACAACAGCGCGCCGCCGTGGCGACGGTTTTCGTGCACGAAAAAACGCAGGTACACGCCCTGGGTGGCGACGATGGCGTTCATGCGAGACTCCTGATCAAGCCTTGTGCCAGGGCGAACCCGACCAGCGTCATGCCGAGGGTGCCGATCACGTGGATGCCGATGATCGCGGCGGTCCAGCCGTATTGGCCGCGCAGCAGCAGGGTGATGGTTTCGCCCGAGAAGGTCGAGAAGGTGGTGAGTCCGCCGAGGAATCCTGTGGTGACGAACACGCGCGTTTCCGGGGCCAGCGACTGGAACTGCGCGAAGGCGCCGAGGATCAACCCCATCAACAGGCCACCGAGCAGGTTGGCGGCGAGGGTGCCGAGCGGCACGGTCGGGAAGATCGGGTTGAACCAGACGCCGAACAGATACCGCAGGCAGGCGCCGAGGAAGGCGCCGCATCCGGTGGCGAGCAAGGCATAGAGAAGCATGGGGTTGTCGATTCCTTATCGGTGGTCGGGAATCGTGCGCGTCGGTGGCTTGCCGAGCGGCATCACCTACGCGCCGGTTTCCCGGTCAGGTAGGCATCATCAGCCGATGTTCCGGCGGTTCGGGGAGGCATGCCATCTCCCGTGCGTTGCGGCGCCGATGATAGTGGCGTGCCGCCGCCACTTGTCAAACGGCCGGCTTTCCGACACGAACAAGAGCAGATCGCCACGGATAAAGCCGTATCCGCGGCAGTCCGATTTTGTCCGTGTCAAACGGCCTTTGTCGTTGGTGTTTGTTCTTGCTCGTGTGGCAACAAGTTGCGGGCGACGAGGAACGCCCGCGCATCATCGGCGTCCTGTTCGAACCAGGCGCGCGCCGAACCCAGCCGGAACGAGTAGCCCCAGGCGTCCATGTCGGCCAACGCGCGCTCGCGGCCGAAGCCGGGGATGTCGTCGGCCAGCACGATCTGCAGGTAGCAGGTGGCGTCTTCTTCTTCGTTGGAGTCGCTGGCGTCGGTGTGGATGGCCGCCCGGCGCGCGGGATCGACAACGACCAGCAGATGGCAGGCCTCGTGCAGCAGCGAGTGCAGCGGGGTGTCGCCGCGCGCATACACCGTGGAGGCGATTACGCCGGCTTCCGGTTCGCCCCAGAAGCTGCCGGGGATCGCTGCGCCGTCGGCGACGCGTACCAGTTCGAGGCCGTGTTTCGCGAGCAATGCGGCCGGCGCATCGAAGCCGATGTCGGCGAGGCGCAGTACGTCGGTTTCGATTGCATCCCCCCCCGCCTGCGGCGCGACCCCCTTCGTTCCGAAGGGGGTGATCGTGGCTGCGCCCTTTGTTCCGAAGGGGGGGGGCACTATTTCCCCCTTCGTGCCAGGGGGGCGGTCACTTCTTCCCCCTTCGTGCCAGGGGGGCGGTCACTTCTTCCCCCTTCGTGCCAAGGGGGCGGTCACTTCTTCCCCCTTCGCTTGCGAAGGGGGACCGAGGGGGATGGCTCTGGGGCGCACTATGGTCCACGCTGATCTTTCTCAGCCACCGGTTCCCGTTGCCTTGCCAACTTCCGGCAACGCCACCGAGAGTTCCAGCACCTCGCCATCGTCGCCGCGTTCGAGGTTCACCTGGACCGCCTCCGGATCGACATGCACGTACTTGCGGATCACTTCCAGCAATTCATTGCGCAACAGCGGCAGGTAGTCCGGTC
>DASSRT010000044.1:0-7257 GCA_035701705.1 Rhodanobacteraceae bacterium | reverse complement strand
GGCGCTGCATCTCGGGCCGCCGCAGGTCGAGGTAGCGGTACTTCAGCCGCATTTCCTCGTTGGGGTTCTCGTGCAGCGCGAACGGCAGGTCGCGCGCAGCGTTCAACAACTCGATGGATTCGGCGACGACTTCGAAGTGGCCGGTCGGGATTTTCTCGTTGATGTTGGAGCGCACGCGTACCGTGCCGATGACGCGCAGGCAATCCTCGTAGCCGGTTCTGGACGCGATCGCGAACAGCTCCGCGCGCTCCGGATCGGCGACGACCTGCACGATGCCCTCGTGGTCGCGCAGGTCGATGAACACCACGCCGCCATGGTCGCGGCGCGCATCCGCCCAACCGCACAGCGTCACCCGCTGGCCGACCTCGGCCTGCCCGATCAAACCGCAATAATGGCTACGCATCATTCGTCACGCCCGAAGGTGCCCGCGCCACGGCAGGGCAAAGCGGGAATGCTAAGTGGCGCCATGCTGCGGCGCAATAAGCGGCGCCGGTTGGTGACCCGCGGACAGGCGCAATCAAGTCCGTTCGTGCACCCGCGACATCAGCAGGATCTTGTCGGCGCGCCGCAGCGTCGATTCCAGCGGTTCACCGGCTTCGCGCACCGCCCAACCCAGCGAGAAGGCCACCGGCATGCCGTCGCGTGCGGCCGCGGCGAGGCGCTCGCCGAGTTCCTGCACGCCATCGGCGGTCGCGTTGGCGATGATGATCGCAAACTCGTCCCCACCGAGCCGCACCACCGCGTCGCCCGAGCCAGCCGACAAGGTCAGCATGCTGGCAAGTTCCTTCAGCAACTCGTCGCCACGCTCGCGGCCTTCGCTGGCGTTGATCTGGCGGAAATAATCGACGTCGACCACGATGCAGCCCCACCTCTGGTCGGGCTCGGCCTGCCACGCGAAAGCATCGAGGTAGCGGCGCGTGCGGCAACCGGTCAGCGGGTCGCGCTTGTTCTGGTCGCGCATCCGCAATTCGTAACGATGCCGCAGGGTGACGTCCTGCGCGGTGCCCAGCACGTACGGCGTCGGCTCGGCATCCGGGTAGCACACGAAGTGGTACTGCCAGACGCGGCGCTCGCCATTGCGCGAGGCCACGTGCAGGATGCCGGCGTCGCGGTGCAGGCTGCGCACGCGTTCCATGTAGTCGGTCCAGGTGTCGCGGGAATCTTCAGGGACGAAATCGGCCAACGCACGCCCCAGCATGCCTTCACGTTCGTAGCCAAGCGCATCGGCAAGCGCACCGTTCACTCGCAACAGCCGCCCATCGAGGTCGTGGACCCACACCATGGTGAGGCCCGACTCCACCAGGTCCTCGTAACGCGCGTGGCTGGACTCGAGCGCCGCACGCGCCGCATGCAGCTCGGAAACGTCGCGTACCAGCATCATCCGCGCCGGCACCTCCTCGTGCGCGAGGTTGCCGATGTCGGTGAGCGCCTCGAAGGATTCGCCGTCGGCCTTCTGGTGCCGCCAGGCAATGCTGCCCGGCGCCACGGCCTGGCCGCCCTCGCCGAGATACTTGCGCACGCGCTCGACCTCCTCGCGCGCGAACAGATCCGGTACCCGCATCCGCAGCATCTGCGACTGGCTGTAGCCGTAGCAGCGTTCGGCCGCCATGTTGACCTTCAGGATGCGCAGGTCGGCGCTGGCGAATACCACCACCGGCAGCGGATTGAGGTCGAACAACACCCGGGTTTCGTCACCGCGGCGACGCTTCAACTTCTGCAATTCCAGCTCGTCGGTGATGTCGCGCGCGGAGCCGATCAACCCGGTGATGCGCCCGCGCGCGTCGTGCAGCGGGCGCTTGGAAACGAGGAAGCTGCGCGAGCGGCCGCCTGCAACCGTCTGGGTCTCGCGAAACAGCGTGGGCAGGTCGCGTTCGAGGCACACGCGGTCGTTCTCCTCGAACGCCAGCGATTCACTGCCCGGTCGCAATTCACTGTCCGGCCGGCCAAGTACCCCGACCGCGCTGCGCCCGATCAGGGCCGCGGCCGCTTCGTTGACGTAACGGTATTGATGGGTGAGATCCTTCACGAAGATCGGATCCGGCCCCTGCTCGCACAGCAGTTGCGCGAGTTCGCCCACGCGCCGCATCCGCGACAGCACCACGAACAACAACAGGCCCGTCGCGACCAGCGATACCAGCCCGGCCAGCGGCAGCACGATGCCAAGCCAATTGCTGGCCCAGACTTCCTCGTCCTTGCCGGCGAGCACCGCCAGGGCCACCGCCGGGACGACCAGCAGGCCGATGGCCAGCCACCCGTACCAGCGCAAGGTCGCGCGTGCGCCGGGAACGGCGTCAAGGACTCCCTGCGATTTGGCGCGGCTTGCCACGATGCTCCAACCTTGCATTCACAAGCCGCACGACGGGGCGGCAGTCACGATGCTGGTGCAAGACCCGTGCACAGCGGCGCACACGGCAACACGCGTCACAGTTGTTGACGGGAACGACTGCGGATTGTTGATGTATGTCTCGGTTCGCGTGTGACGCAACTCCGATTCGATGGCCCGCGACAGCGTGCCAACAGTCCTCAGGCGCGCACCAGCGTGGACTTGCCGAACAGGCTTTCCACCAGGTCGACCACCAGTTCGGCGGTACGGTTGTGTTCGTCGAAGGCCGGATTCAATTCCATGATGTCGAGCGAGGCAAGCAGTCCGGTGTCGGCCACCATCTCCATGCACAGTTGCGCCTCGCGGTAATTGGGCCCACCGGGCACCGTGGTGCCGACCGCGGGCGCGATCGCCGGATCAAGGAAGTCGATGTCGAAACTGACGTGCAGGTGGGTGTTTTCGTCCAGACCCGCGAGGGCCTGATCCATCACCTCGCGCATCCCGTGCTCGTCGATGCAGCGCATGTCGAACACTTCGATGCCCGCCTCGTGCACCAGCTTTTTCTCCGCCACGTCGACCGAGCGAATGCCGATCTGGCGGATCGCGTCGGGCGCCATCGCGGGCACCGCACCCGCGAGGGTGGTCAGGGCTTCCGGGCCATATCCGCACAAACACGCCACCGGCATGCCGTGGATGTTTCCGGACGGGCTGATGGCAGAAGTGTTGAAATCGGTGTGGGCATCGAACCACAGCACCCGCAGCTTGCGCCCGCGCGCGCGGCAGTGCCGGGACACGGCGCTGATGGAACCGATGGCGAGGCAATGATCACCGCCCATCAGGATCGGCAAGCGGCCGGCGGCGAGCTCCGCGGTTTCGGCATCGCAGACCGCGTGCGTCCAGGCCACCACTTCATCGAAATGGCGATAACCATTGACCGGCGGCAGCCACGGATTTTGAGGACCGGCAAGGTTGCCGCGGTCGGCCACGTCGAGGCCGCGCGCAGCCAGGGCCTGTGGCAAGCCCGCGACCCGCATCGCTTCCGGCCCCATCGACGCGCCGCGGTCGCCCGCACCGATGTCGGTGGGAGCGCCTATCAGGGACACGGATTTCGCTGGACTGCTCATTGCCATCACCCCGGTTGCGACTGAACCGGGAAGCATAGCGGGCCGCCACTGCCGTGGCCAAGCGGATCACCGGGCGTCGCCGATCACCGCTTGCAGCGCAGCGTGGACGGATTCCAGCGCGGGTTGCGCGAGCGCGCGCGTGCGGCACGGCGGCCGTCCCGACAACAAGCGGTCCAGCTTGCGGGTGGCCAGTCCGAGGCCGTCGAGTCCGTAGTTGGGTGCCGATCCCGCCAACTTGTGGGCGACCTCGCGCAGCTGCTGCCAGGGGGCGTCATCGCCACCGTCGCGGCATGCCCGCCAGGCCTCGTCGAGCGCAGCCCGCCGCATCGGCAGCCCGTCGAGAAACTTGCGCCGCAGCGCTTCGAACTGGGCCTCGAATTCGCGCTGTGCGGTGTCTGGTTGCGACTCCATCACGTCCCCGGCTACGCAATCGACCCAACGCCACAAGCTGACCCGAACATGGCGCGCAACATGCCGATTTCGATTGCGCGGAGTTGGGACGCTTCAGAAGATACCCGCAAAAATACTTGTCAGTCGCCGCACTTGCATCCGTTGCAGTCTACCGCGACCTGCCTGTTGCGTGACGGCGTCGCTCGGAGTGGACCGTCGTGCCCCCCGATCCGGTAATGACAGCTACTTGACCGATACGGTCTTGATGTTGACGAATTCCCGGATGCCGTGGTCAGCAAGCTCGCGGCCATAACCACTGTCCTTGATGCCGCCGAACGGCAAGCGTGGGTCGGACGCGACGTACCGGTTGATGAAGGTCGCGCCCGCTTCGATCTGGCCGGCAACCTGTTCGGCGTGCGCGGCGTCCCTGCTGAAGACGGCCGAGCCCAGGCCGTAAGCGGTGGCATTGGCCACGCGAATGGCTTCGGCGTCATCCTTGACACCGATGATCGACGCCACCGGCCCGAACAACTCTTCGTCGTAGGCAGGCATGCCCGGGGCGACGCCGGCCAGCACGCTGGGCGGGTAGAAGCAGCCAGCGCCTTGCGGCACCTTCCCGCCCAGCAGGCAGCGTGCGCCCGCAGTGATGCTGCGCTCGACTTGCCGGCCCAGTGCATCGCGCAGGTCGCGACGCGCCAAAGGTCCGACGTCGACATCGCGTTGCAGCGGGTCACCGACCCTGGCTGCGCGCAGCTTCTCCACCATGCCGGCGGTGAACTGCTCGCGCAGCGGTTCGGCAACGATGAAGCGCTTCGCGCCGATGCAACTCTGTCCCGAATTGAGCAGCCGACTGGTCGCGCAGGCATCGATGGCGAGATCGAGATCGGCATCGTCGAGCACGATGTACGGATCGCTGCCGCCGAGTTCCAGCACCGTTTTCTTCAGCATCTGCCCGGCCTTGGCGGCGACTGCGCGGCCGGCCCGCGTGCTGCCGGTGAGCGTCACCGCACGCACCTTCGGGTGCTCGATCACGCGCGCCGCCTGCCCGGTGTCGATCACCAGGTTGCGGAAAACGTTCTCGGGAAAACCCGCCTTGCGGAACACTTCCTCGATCGCCTGCGCACAGCCGATGACGTTGGGCGCATGCTTGAGGAGCGCCGTGTTGCCGGACATCAGGTGCGGCGCCGCGAAACGGAACACCTGCCAGAACGGGTAGTTCCAGGGCATGATCGCGAAGATGGGCCCGAGCGGCGCGTACGCCACGTAGCTGTGCGAGTCCCCGGTGGCGACGTCGTAGCTCGCCAGGAACCCTTCGGCGTGGTCGGCGTAGTAGTCGCAGACCCACGCGCATTTCTCGGCTTCGGCCTCGCCTTGCGCGACCGGCTTGCCCATCTCGCGCGCCATGAGTTCGCCGTAGCGCCCCTTGTCGTTGCGCAACACGCCGGCAGCTGCGCGCATCAATGCGGCCCGCTCGCTGAAGGGGCGCTTCCGCCAAGTGAGGAATGCAGCGTGGACGTCATCGACGATGCCGTTCATCACCCCGGTATCAAGCGTTGCGTACTCGGCAATGACGTTGTCGTCGACTGGATTGATGGATTGGAAGATCATCGGATCACCCGCAGCGGTTCGAGTCGATGTGCAGTCTGCATCTTTTCCGTTCGCGTTGCGCGTAGCCCGCGCAGCGGACGGAGTCGAAACACAAGCCGCCCTTCGATTTCGGCCCTTCCGGGATTGCATCCAGAGTCTGCCCCGGACTTGATCCGAAGGCGAACGGAGTTCAATTCGGACCACTGCCCGCAGATACCACCGGCGCAACGCCCATCGCGCCCGGTTCGCGTACGCGCAGGGTGCACAAACCCGCAATCACGAGGCTGGCGCCGCCGAGCACCAGTGCGTACACCGGTTGGCCGTGGAAGAACCATTTCAGCAACACGCCCAGCACGCTGGCGGCGAGCAGTTGCGGGATCACGATGAAGAAGTTGAAGATGCCCATGTACACGCCCATCTTGGCCGCCGGCAGGTTGTCCGACAGCAACGCGTAGGGCAGCGACAGGATCGACGCCCAGGCGAAGCCAACGCCGACCATCGACAACAGCAACCAATGCGGATCGCGGATGAACGCGATCGAGACCAGGCCCGCGCCGCCCAGCATCACGTTGACGAGGTGGCTGATGCGCAGGCCAAAGGCACGCGTCATCCACGGAATCACGATGGCCGCCAACGCGGCGAATCCGTTGTACGCCGCGAACAACACGCCCACCCAATTGGCGCCGGCGTTGTAGGCGGCCGATTGCGGATCGCTGGAACCGAACTGCAAGGCGGTCACCGCAGGCGTGGTGTAGATCCACATCGCGAACAACGCGAACCACGAGAAGAACTGCACCCATGCGAGCTGGCGCATGGCCCGCGGCATCGCGTACAAGTCACCCATCACCTGACGCAGCGTGCCGTTGCCGCGCGAGCGTGCCAGCCACGCGAACAGGACACCGGCGACGATCAGCATGCCCGCCAGCAGATAGAGGTCGCGCGCCAGCGCGTAGTGCCGGATGGCGACGATCAGCAACAGGCCAAGCACGCACAACACCACGCCGAGCCGCCACGCGCGCGAAACGTCGCCGCGCGCTTCCGCCGCGGCGCCGTCATCGAAGGCCAGCAGCGTCTCCGGCGGGTATTCGCGGGTGGAGGCGATCGTCCACAACACCGACAGCAGCAGCACGACGCCACCGGCGTAAAACGCGTACTTCACGGTATCGGGAATCGATCCCTCGGGCGCGGTATTGGGGACGCCGAAGTGCGCGAGGATCCACGGCAACAGCGATGCCACCACCGCACCGATGCCGATGAAGAAGCTCTGCATCGCGTAGCCCTTGGCGCGCTGTTGCGTGGGCAACTGGTCACCCACGAATGCGCGGAAAGGCTCCATCGCGACGTTGAACGATGCGTCCATGATCCACAGCAGGCCCGCCGCGATCCACAAGACGGACGAGTTCGGCATTGCCAGCAACGCCAGCGTGGCGAGTACCGCACCGACGAGGAAATACGGCCGCCGCCGGCCAAGCCGGCCCCAGGTGCGATCGGACCAGTGGCCGATCAACGGCTGCACGATCAGGCCGGTCAACGGCGCCGCGATCCACAGCGCCGGAATGTCGGTGACACTGGCGCCGAGGGTCTGGAAGATGCGGCTGACGTTGGCGTTCTGCAGCGCAAAGCCGAACTGGATGCCGAGGACTCCGAAACACATGTTCCAGATTTGCCAGAACGACAGCGCGGGTTTGCGGTTCATCGGGTTACCTGCGGGTATTCGTCGACGACCGGGCTCGGCGCCATACATATGACGTCATTCCGGGGCGGCCTGCAGCTTCATCGCAGGCCGAACCCGGACTGCGTTTGCAGGACTGCAAACGCGAACGCCGAAGGCGG
>DASSRT010000043.1:0-3845 GCA_035701705.1 Rhodanobacteraceae bacterium | reverse complement strand
TATCGACAACCAGCCAAGAACCCGGAGGGGGGTACACCGGCATGCCGATCCAAGGCGATTATTTCGTCGAGATTTGTGATTGGGCCAAACAGTCCGAACGCGAAGCACTGATTGCCGTGCGCGAAGATGTGTTCGTGCACGAACAACACGTGCCGCTGGACATGGAAGTCGACAGTGACGATCCGCGCAGCACCCACGTGCTGGCGCGCGCACTGGACGGCACCCCGATCGCGACCGGCCGCATGACCCCCGATGGCGTGATCGGACGCATGGCGGTGGTGCGCGACTGGCGCCAACGCGGCGTCGGCTCGACCATCCTGCACACCCTGGTGGACCTTGCCCGCACCAGCCGCCTCGACGCGGTCACTGCGCATGCGCAACAACAGGCGCTGCCGTTCTACACGCGACATGGTTTCGTGATCGAGGGCAGCGAATTCGTGGAGGCCGGCATCGCGCACGTGAACATGCGCAAGTCGCTGGAACGCCCTGCTCCGCCGGAGCGCGCGCCGCTGCCGCCGGCGCCGCAGCCCGAGATACTGAAGTGCAGCACCCGCGAGGAACTGATCACGGTGACCCACCGGTTGCTGGGTGGCGCCCGCCACAGCATGTGCGTGCTCGTGCGTGAATTGCACCCGCAGCTGCTCAACGACACGGCCTGTCTGGTGGAGCTGCGCCGGCTGGCGATTTCCGGACGCGGCGCCTCGATCCGCATGCTGGCGCAGGACCTCAGTCGCGCCCTGCAGGAGGGAACGCGACTGCTGGAACTGGCGCAACGGCTTTCCAGCGTCATCGAAATCCGCAAGCCGGTCGAGCAACAGGACCTTGAATACCCATCGGCCTTCATGTGCGTCGACACCCAGGGTTATCTGTTCCGTCCGCTGGAATTCGAGATGAGGGCGGAGGGTTCGACCTGGGCGCCGGGCCGGCATGCGCTGCTGATGCGCAAGTTCGAGGATGTCTGGGCACGCTCGGAACCCTGGCCGGAGCTGCGCGCGCTGGGGATCTGACGGCACGGCCCGGGGCCGGCCGGCACGCACCGGCAATCCCGCACTGCAGCATGAAACCGTTATAATTCCGGGTCCACGTGGCGTTGCGCGATCCGCGCCGGCGCCTGTAGCCATTTGCTTCCCTGGTGACCATCGTGAGTGACGGCGGCAGCTTGTTGCAACAGTTGGAGGAAACCTCCCAGTTTGGCGGCGGCAACGCGGCCTACATCGACCAGTTGTACGAAGACTGGCTGCACGACCCGCAAGCGGTTGCGCCCGCGTGGCGCACGCTGTTCCAGAACCTGCACGGCGCCGGTGACGTCTCGCACACCGACGCGATCGCGCGCATCGTCGCGGCGCAAGCGCACGGCCAGCGCAGCGCAGCGCCGGTCGACGATGCCCACGCGCGCAAGCAGGCCGGCGTACTGCGCCTGTTGACGGCCTATCGCTCGCGCGGCCACCTCGCCGCCGACCTCGACCCGCTGGCGATCGCACCCAAGCGCCCCGCGCCGGACCTCGATCTCGCGTTCCACGGCCTTTCCGACGCCGACCTCGACACCGAATTCGACTGCGGCACGTTCGCCGGTGGCGGCCAGCGCATGCGCTTGCGCGACCTGCGCGAACGCCTGCGTCGCAGCTACGTCGCCACGATCGGCGCCGAGTTCATGCACATCAGCGACCACGCCCAACGGCGCTGGATCTACGACCGCCTCGAGAAGGCCAGCGGCGACGCCGGCCTCGACGCGGCAACCCGCCAGCGGGTACTGGAAAAGCTGACCGCGGCCGACGGCCTCGAGCGCTACCTGCACACCAAGTACGTCGGCCAGAAGCGCTTTTCGCTGGAAGGCGGCGATTCGCTGATTCCGTTGCTGGACGATCTCGTGCGCCGCGCCTCCGCGGCCGGCATCCACGAACTCGTGATCGGCATGGCGCATCGCGGGCGCCTGAACGTGCTGGTGAACATCCTCGGCAAGCCGCCGCAGCAGCTGTTCGCCGAATTCGAAGGCAAGCACGACGGTCCGGACGACCCGGCGCATTCGGGCGACGTGAAGTACCACATGGGATTTTCCGCCGACATCGCGGCGCCGGCCGGCAACATCCACGTCGCGCTGGCGTTCAATCCCTCGCATCTCGAAATCGTCAACCCGGTGGTTTCGGGTTCGGTGCGCGCGCGCCAGATCCGCGCCCACGACGGCGTGCGCGAACACGTGCTGCCGGTGCTGATCCACGGCGACGCCGCGCTCTCGGGCCAGGGCGTCAACATGGAGCTGTTCAACATGTCGCAGACGCGCGGTTTCGGCGTCGGCGGCACGGTCCATGTCGTGGTCAACAACCAGATCGGTTTCACCACCGATGCCAGCGACAGCCGCAGCACCTTGTATTGCACCGACGTCGCCAAGATGGTCAACGCGCCAGTGCTGCACGTGAATGGCGACGATCCGGAAGCGGTGCTGCAGTGCATGCGCCTGGCCTTCGATTTCCGTCAGCAGTTCCACAAGGACGTCGTGGTCGACCTGGTGTGCTATCGCCGCCACGGCCACAACGAAGCCGACGAACCTTCGGCCACCCAGCCGATCATGTACGACGTGATCAAGCAGCTGCCGCCGACGCGCGAGCTTTACGCCAAACGCATGGTCGAGCGCGGTCTCGCCGCCGACGGCGACGCGCGCAAGCTGTTCGACGCGTACCGCGATCGCCTCGATGCCGGCAAGCCGGTGACCGAACTGGCGCCGCACGGCTCGCAGAAGTACGTGGTGGACTGGACGCGCTTCATCGGCGGCACGCTCGCACAGCCGGTCAAGACCGGCGTTGCACGCAAGACGCTGGATGCGCTGGCGGCGAAGATCCTCAGCTGGCCGCAAGGCATCGTGCTGCAGCCGCGCGTCGGCAAGATCTACGACGACCGCCGCAAGATGGCCGAGGGTACGCATCCGCTTGATTGGGGCTACGCCGAGAACATGGCCTACGCGACGCTGGTCGCCGAAGGCAGCGCGCTGCGGCTGGTCGGGCAAGACAGCGGGCGCGGCACCTTCTTCCACCGCCACGCGGAACTCCACGACCAGAAGACCGGCGAGGTGTACACCCCGCTCGCCCACGTGCGCGAAGGCGTCGCGGTCGAGGTGATCGATTCGCTGCTTTCGGAAGAAGCGGTGATGGCATTCGAGTACGGCTTCGCCACCGCCGATCCCGACACCCTGGTGCTGTGGGAAGCGCAGTTCGGCGACTTCGCCAACGGCGCACAGGTGGTGGTCGACCAGTTCATTTCATCCGGCGAATCCAAATGGAACCGCCTGTGCGGACTGGTGCTGTTGCTGCCGCACGGTTACGAAGGCCAGGGTCCCGAGCACTCCTCGGCGCGACTCGAGCGCTACCTGCAACTGTGCGCGATGGACAACATGCAGGTCTGCGTGCCTACCACACCCGCGCAGATGTTCCACATGCTGCGGCGGCAGATGCTGCGCGATTGCCGCAAGCCCTTGGTGGTGCTGACGCCGAAGTCGCTGCTGCGGCACAAGCTGGCGGTGTCGTCGCTGGATGATCTTGCGAGCGGCCACTTCCACCTCGTGATCCCCGACCAGCGCATCAACACCGACAAGGGCGGGGCCGCCAAGCAGGTCAAGCGCGTGGTGCTGTGTTCGGGCAAGGTCTATTACGACCTGTTCGAGGAAGCCGAAAAGCAGAAAATCACCGACGTTGCCATCGTGCGCGTCGAGCAGTTGTATCCGTTCCCGCGCACCGAAGTCACGGCCGAGCTCGCCAAATATCCGGCGGCGAAGGAAGTGATCTGGTGCCAGGAAGAACCGCAGAACCAGGGCGCGTGGTTCCAGATCCGCCACCACCTGCAGGCCTGCGTGGACG
>DASSRT010000042.1:0-2781 GCA_035701705.1 Rhodanobacteraceae bacterium | reverse complement strand
GCCGCATGGTTGCGCGTCACCAGCGGCTCGAGACCCGGTTCGAAGATGGGGATTTCGCCGCGCTCCAGCCGCGCGATCTTGTCCGCATCGACATCCACGCACACGACCTGGTTGCCCATCTCGGCGAGGCAGGTGCCGGTCACGAGACCCACGTAGCCGGTGCCGAAAATGGTGAGCCTCATGCGCTGTTCCTTGATTTGCGAAAGCGTGGAATTCTAGCAGCGGCATGCCCCCCCTTCGCCAAGCGAAGGGGGTCGCGCGCAACGCGCGCGGGGGGGATGTCGCCAGAGCCAAGAGCCATCCCCCTCAATCCCCCTTCGTTCCGAAGGGGGAAGACAATCATGCCCCTCAATCCCCCTTCGTCCCGAAAGGGGAAGACAATCATGCACATCAACCTCCCTTCGTTCCGAAGGGGGAAGACAAATGGTCCAGCACCGCGCGCAAGTCATCCGGCAGCGGCGCGGAAAAACTGTAGGCGTTTTCGCCGAGTTCGAATTCGAAGCGCGCCGCATGCAGGAACATCCGTTTCAAGCCAAGCCCATGTAAACGCTTGTTGGCTTCGCGCTCGCCGTACTTCGGATCACCCGCCAGCGGATAGCCGGCATGTGCCGCATGCACGCGGATCTGGTGCGTGCGACCAGTCGCGAGAGTCGCTTCGACCAGGCTCGCGCCTTCATACCGCTCAACCCGCCTGAAAAACGTCAAGGCGGGTTTGCCATCATCATCGACGCGCACCATCCGCTCGCCGCCCGACAGCACCGACTTGCGCAGCGGCACGTTGACATCGAACTTTTCACGCCGCAGTTTGCCGGTCATCAGGCACAGGTATTGCTTGGTGGTTTCGCCGTCGCGGATCAGCGCCTGCAGGCCGACCAGCCCGCGGCGGCTGCGCGCGAACACCAGCACGCCCGAGGTATCGCGATCCAGCCGATGCGCAAGTTCCAGGTGTTCGTTCGGGCGCGCGGCCCGCATCAACTCGATCGCCCCGAACGTCACCCCGCTGCCGCCGTGGCTGGCGATGCCCGCGGGCTTGTCGATGACCAGGAAATCCTTGTCCTCGAAAATCACCGCGCGGCGGACTTCATCCAGCATCGACGCCGGCGGCGCGCCGGGCGCGTCGCGTTCGGCGACCCGGACCGGTGGGATCCGCAGCGCATCGCCCGCCGCCAGCCGGGTGTCGGGTTTGGCGCGCTTGCCGTTCACGCGCACCTGCCCGGTCCGCAGTAACCGGTAGATGTGCGTCTTCGGCACCCCCTTCAGCAACGCCGCGAGGCAGTTATCCACACGCTGGCCGTCGCGCTCGGGGCCGACCTCCAGAATTCGCACGGAATTGAACTCCGTGGCCGAAGTTACCGTTCCCATTGAAAAATTTGCCTTTGCGATGATAGGATTGAGACCGCGCCACACAGGCTCTGGCCCCACCCGGGCGACCCTGTACCCGTTGCGCTGCGCGGACAAGGCTTCCGCCTGCCATTCCTGACCGGGAGCAGCCGGCACCCTGTAATCGTAACGTTCGGGTCGGCGTTTGCCCACCGTCTGCACGACGGTGTGGGGACGCCGGGACGCGACAGACCCTCTCATCACCAGCCGGATCCTCCAGTTTGGATTCGGCGACTGCCGCCAGGCGCGGCACGCGATTCGGCTGGCCGCCCCTCAGAAGGCGCTGCCGAAGACGCGCATCGCGCCGGCGACCTCAAGGAACTCTGAAAATGAAACGCATGTTGATCAACGCGACTCAGCGTGAGGAGTTGCGTGTGGCCATCGTCGATGGCCAGGCCCTGTACGACCTCGACCTCGAAATCCCCTCGCGCGAACAAAAGAAGTCCAACATCTACAAGGCCCGGATCACCCGGGTCGAACCTTCCCTCGAAGCCTGCTTCGTCGAATACGGCGCCGAACGCCACGGCTTCCTGCCGCTGAAGGAAATCTCCCGCGAATACTTCACGCCCGGGGTCGACCACAACAAGGCCGGCATCCGCGAGCTGCTGAAGGAAGGCCAGCAGCTGATCGTGCAGGTCGAGAAGGAAGAACGGGGCAACAAGGGCGCCGCGCTCACCACGTACATCTCGCTGGCTGGCCGCTACATGGTGCTGATGCCGAACAGTCCGAATGCCGGCGGCGTGTCGCGCCGGATCGAAGGCGAAGACCGCCAGGCGCTGAAGGAAGCCCTGCAGCACGTCGACGTGCCCGAGGAAATGGGGCTGATCGTGCGCACGGCCGGTGTCGGTCGCGACGCCGAGGAACTGCAGTGGGATCTCGACTACCTGCTGACGCTGTGGAAGGCCATCTCCGAGGCCGCCGCGGCGAAACCCGCCCCGTTCCTGATCTACCAGGAATCGAAGCTCTTCATCCGTGCGCTGCGCGACTACCTGCGCGCCGACATCGGCGAAATCCTGATCGACGAACCCGCGCTGTACGAGGACGCCCGGGAATTCATGCAGCAGGTGATGCCCAACAGCCTGCGCAAGTTGAAGCTCTACAACGACGACGTGCCACTGTTCACGCGCTACCAGATCGAAACCCAGATCGAGAGCGCCTACGACCGCATGGTGCGGCTGCCGTCTGGCGGCTCGATCGTGATCGACCCGACCGAGGCCTTGACCTCGATCGACATCAACTCGGCGCGCGCCACCAAGGGCAGCGACATCGAGGACACCGCGTTCCGCACCAATTGCGAAGCGGCGGTGGAAGTCGCGCGCCAGCTGCGCATCCGCGACCTCGGCGGGCTGGTGGTGATCGACTTCATCGACATGGAAAGCACGCGCCACCAGCGTGAGGTCG
>DASSRT010000041.1:0-3077 GCA_035701705.1 Rhodanobacteraceae bacterium | reverse complement strand
GCGAGCGCAGCGTGGCCTCGGTGACCTCGTAGCAGGTTTCGATGTCGTGGTCGCCGTCCATCAGCACCTCGGGTTCGACCATCGGCACGATACCGGCTTCCTGGCACAGCGCGGCGTAGCGGGCCAGCGCGTGGTTGTTGGCGTCGATGCAGGTGGAACTGGGCATGTCATCGCCGATCGTGATCACCGCGCGCCACTTGGCGAACTCGGCGCCCAGTTTCACGTATTCGGCGAGCCGGCCGCGCAGGCCGTCGAGGCCCTCGGTGACCAGTTCGCCGGGGAATCCGGCCAGCGGCTTGGCGCCCATGTCCACCTTGATGCCGGGGATGATCCCGGCGTCCTTCATGACCTTGGTGAACGGCACGCCGGTCCTGGTCGACTGGCGGATGGTTTCGTCGTACAGGATCGCGCCGGAAATGTGTTCTGCCAAGCCCGGCGCGGTCAGCAGCATTTCGCGGTAGGCGCGACGGTGTTCTTCACTGTCGGGGACGCCGACCGCATCGAAGCGTTTCTTGATGGTGCCCGAGGATTCGTCGATCGCGATGATGCCCTTGCCGGGCGCAACCATCGCCTGGGCGACGGCTTCCATTTGATCGATGCTCATGAGGGTATTCCGCTGCGGTCCGGGGACCCTCAAGTATAGGCGGTATTTTTGCGATCGTCCCTGATCGCTGCCTCGACAACGATCTCGCAAACGGAGAGGCTGTAGCGTGACCGACACCAGAACGGCCATCCGTGGCCCGACTTTTCACAACAGCCGCGTGTTGGCGGTCTTTCACCGATACCCCTGCGGGAAATCCTTGAGGACGCACGCGTCGGTGATCCGCTTGCGCGCGGCCGGGTCGGCCGGCAGGTTGAACGGGATGACGAGGTAGGTGAACACCGGCTCGTGCGCGGGGTTCTTCGATCCCGCGACGTAGTGCATGTCCTTGACCGCGCTTCTGGCGACGGTTGCGAGGTCGCCGGCCGGGATGGTCTTGCGCACCACGATGTCGCGGGGCACGCCGTCCGAGCCGATCATGTAGGTGACCGCGGAACAGGTCGGCTGGCTCAGGTTCACCCCGCTGTTGGGCACGTCCACGTTCAGCGAGGTGTTGGTCATCACCCAGTAGTTGGTGAGGTCGGCAGGCTGCACCGCTCGGATGTTGGGACCGACCGCAGCGAAGCTGGTGCCCGCGGCGAACAGCAGGGCGACGGCAGCGGCAGGTTTCATCACAAGTCCCTCAGGCTTTCCGCGATCCCGTCCGCGCCGACGCTGAGGAGCTTCAGTGTGTTGGTGCCGCCGCCACGGCCGGTATGGTCGCCGTGGGTCAGCAGCACGCGGTCGCCGATGCCGAGGTCGCCATGTTCGAACAACTGCCGCACGGCTTCGCGCACCACCTGCGCGGGGTAGGTGTCGTGGCTGTCGAACGCGATCGGGCGGACGTCGCGCAGCAGCAGCATGCGGCGGCGTGCCTCGGCACTGGGCGACAGCGCGTAGATCGGCACCGACGAGCGGTAGCGCGACAGCCATTGTGCGGTGGTGCCGGATTCGGTCAAGGCCACGATCGCGCGCACCGGCAACTGCGTGGCCAGGAACATTGCCGCCATCGCGATGGCCTGGTCGGAACGGTCGAGGCGATGGGTGAGAGCCGAGATGCTCTCGTTGGGCACCAGCTGGCGCTCGGCGCCGAGGCAGATCCGGCTCATCGCGGCTACCGCGAGGTCGGGGTGTTTGCCGGCCGCGGATTCCTGCGACAGCATCACCGCGTCGCTGCCGTCGAGAACCGCGTTGGCGACGTCCAGCACTTCGGCGCGGGTCGGGATCGGCGATTCGACCATCGATTGCAGCATCTGCGTCGCGGTGATCACGGCGCGATTGCGCGCCAGCGATTCGCGGATGATCTTCTTCTGCAGGCCGGGCAGTTCGGCGTCGCCGATTTCGACGCCGAGGTCGCCGCGCGCCACCATCACCGCGTCCGAGGCGTCGATGATTTCGTTCAATACGCCGATGGCTTCGGCACGTTCGATCTTGGCCACCAGCCAGCCATCGCCGCCGGCCTCACGCAGCAGCTTGCGCGCTTCCTCGATGTCCGCGGCGGAACGCACGAACGAAACCGCCAGGAAGTCGGCCTTCAATTGCGCGGCCAGCTTGATGTCGGCGCGATCCTTGTCCGACAGCGCATCCAGCGACAAGCCGCCGCCCTTGCGGTTGAGGCCCTTGCGGTCGGACAACTTGCCGCCGACCACCACCTTGCAGAGGATTTGTGCGTCCTCGATCTCGCGCACTTCCAGTTCGATCAGCCCGTCGTCCAGCAGCAGGTGGTCACCGAGGTTCACGTCCTGTGGCAGGCCGAGATAGCTGACGCCCACGCGCGTCGCATTGCCGGGCGGCACGTCGCTACGGCAATCGAGGGTAAAGTCGGCGCCGGGTTCGAGGTGCACGGGACCGTCGGCGAATTTTTCGACCCGGATCTTGGGGCCTTGCAGGTCGGCGAGCACGCCGACTTCGCGGCCGAGCCGGGTCGCGGCCTCGTGCGCTTCGCGCGCGCGCCGCAGGTGGTCCTCCGGTTGCCCGTGCGAGAGGTTCAGGCGGACCACGGCAACGCCTTCGCGCAGGATGCTTTCCAGCATGCCAGGTGCGTCGGTGGCAGGGCCGAGGGTGGCGACGATCGAAGTGCGGCGCAGGGCTTTCATCCGGCTACGCTAGCACGTTTGTTTGTGCGGTCGTTCGTGAGGGCTGCGGGGAACGGAACCCGCGTAGCGGTTTCTGCCGAATGCGAGTTGTTGCGTGCGGCGGAAACGGCCGTGCCGATTCCGCCCTATCCGCGCGGGATCGCGTGGTGCGTGCGACCGACGCAGCGAAGAACCTCCCGATGCGTCAAAAGTTGGGCTTTTCCGGCGCGTCGCGGTAGCGCTCGACCGAGGTGCGGATTTCCGCGCGCGCGGCATCGATGTCGCCCCAGCCGGCCACCTTCACCCACTTGCCCTGTTCGAGATCCTTGTAGTGCTCGAAGAAATGCGCGATGCGGTCGCGCCAGTGCTGGGGGGCATCGTCGATGTCGCGGATGTGGGCGTAACCGCGAAACACCTTGTCG
>DASSRT010000040.1:0-4404 GCA_035701705.1 Rhodanobacteraceae bacterium | reverse complement strand
CCGCCGGCGTCGGCGGCGTAGCTGATCATGATGTCGTCGATCCGCCAACTTGGAATGAAGGCGAAGGCGTCGAGCAGGGCGCGGGTGTCGGCGTCCCATTTGTCCACGTCCTGCACCAGCAGCGTCCAGTCGTGGTCGGGCAATTGCGCGAACGTCGCGTCGTCGAAGGGGCCACTCAGAACCTTCCACCGGCCGTCATTCCCGCGAAAACGAGACGGCGTAGGCAGGATGCCGAAGCCGGACACCGAAGGCGACCCGAAGGGCAGGCTGCAGGATGCGGCCTGTATATCCAGAGTCTTTGTCGATGATTTGAAGTCACTGGGTTCCGACTTGAAGTCACTGGGTTCCGGATCGCCGCTGCGCGACGTCCGGAATGACGGTTCCCCTTGCATCGTCATTCCGGGACCGCGCGCAGCGCGGAACCCGGAACCCAGAGCCTTTTGCTTGGCGTGCGTACGCGTGACGATCCGCGCCAGCGCACCTTCCATGCACGCCAAACCTGCCAGGTCGTCGGGTGACAACGTGGGCGTGAAGCCGGGGAACGCGTTGCGCACCAGCAACGGCCGCTTCTGCCAGTGATCGCGCAGGAAGCGCGCGGGCGGCATGCCGAGCGGCTGGGCGCGGGTTGCGCGGACTTCGATGGGCGGTGTTTTCATGCGCAATGTGTACCACGGCAGCGGCGGGAAAGACGATCAAGAACAAGGCCGGGAATGACGAGCAACAACATGCAATACGGCGATCATCCCCCACGCCGGATCACCCTCTTCGCCACGAAGGGGGCGCGCGTAGCGTGGGGGGATGCCGCCACGCAGCGCAAAAAAGCACATCCCCCTCGATCCCCCTTCCGATGGAAGGGGGAAGACGAAATCACTTCATCGCCACGGCATCGGTGGTGTCGGGCAGACCGACCTTTTTGCAGAACGCGGCAAAGCGCGGGTCGTCGCGGTAGCGCAGGATGAAGGGGTCGTAAAGCAGATAGGCGATGCCGGGATCGCGCGCAGCCCAGGCGCGGTCCAGCCACTTGAACGTGTCGTCCGGATCGCGTCGCAGCGCGTACACCTCGGCGATCTGGTACGACGCGAACGCACCGTCTTTGGCGATCAGGGTTTGCAGCGCGGCATCGGCGGCCTTGCGGTCGGGGCCAACCTGGGTTGCCAGCGCCAGTGCAATCCTGCGCCAAGCCGGATCGGATTCCTGGTGAGCGGCCGCCAGCGCGGCCTCGGGCTTGCCGCGCAGGATCGCGACCACCGCGAGGTGCATATGGAAATCGTCTGCGGCAGGCTGCAGTTCGATCGCCTTGGTGATCGCCTGCTGTGCAGCATCCAGTTGACCCTGCCCGGCAACGTATAGGTTCAGCCAGACGAACCAACTCGCATGCAGGGGATCGGCGGCCAGTGCTTTGCGCTGCAGCTCGGCTGCCAGCTTCACCCGGCCGAGCGTTGCATCCATGCCGGCAAGGTTCGTCAATACCCCGGCGTCATGGGGCGAGAGCTGCGCGGCGCGCTGGAATTCAGCTTGCGCAGCGTCCCAATCGAAGTCCGCAACCAGCAGCAGATTGCCGCGAACCTCATGTGAGAGCGCGAGAGTCGGCGCCAACGCCAGCGCCTTGTCCGCCGCCGCGCGCGCCTTGGCATAGTCCCGCTCCTGGGCGGCACCGCCAAGGTATGTGATGGCCAGGTTCGTCCAGGCGAACGATGCCCGCGCATAGGCCGCCGCATAGTGCGGATCGAGGCGGGTGGCGGTGGAGAAGGCATCGAGCGCCTTGCGGAGGCTGGCTTGCGTCCCGCGTGCGTAATAGAACATGCCCTGCTGGTAGGCCTGCCACGCCGCGAGGTTGCCGCTGGGCGGACGCTCGCTCTGCGCCGCCGCGTGACTCGCCAGCAGTTTGGCCTGCAAGGCGCCGGATACGGCCTTGGTGATCGCATCCTGCAACGCGAACAGATCCTTGTAGGGTTTGTCGTACTGCTGCGACCACGCGACGCTGCCGTCGGCCGCGTTCACCAGCGTCGCGCTGATCCGCACCTCGTCGCCGAGCTTCTGCACGCTGCCTTCCAGCAGGTGCGCGACGCCGAGCTTGCGCCCGATCACCGCGCTGGAATCCTTCGAGTTGCGGAACTGGAACGCCGAGTTGCGGCTGATGACTTTCAGGCCCTGGAATTGCGAGAGCGCGTTGATCAGGTCTTCGGATAATCCGTCCGAAAAATACTGCTGGTCCTGCGCGCCGCTGTCGTTGGTGAACGGCAGCACCGCGACCGATTCTGCGGGAATGCTGGTGGCAGGTGCGGGAATCGCGTTGCGTGCGGAGGTTTGTGCAACGGAGGATGCTGCTGCCGGCACAGGTTTCGCCGTGGCCGTTGCAACCGGCGATTTCGCCGGCACGTGCGCGTAACCCCACAACACGCCGCCGCCGATCACCAGCAACAGCGCAATGATCAGCAGTTCCGTCCCGCCGATGCGCTGTGCGCCGCGTTCGCCGTGGTACCACGCCAGTACCAGCACCACGAAGAAACCGATCGCCAGCGCAAGGATGATGACCTTCTCGACGCGGTCCGGCCAGCCGAAACGCTGCGCCACCACGTCCAGCACCTGGATGAGCGCGAACGCCGCGGCGAGGTAGGCCGTGGCCCATTGCACCAGCTTGCGTTGCTTCAGGCGTTGCCAGAAATCGTTCACGCCGCCCCCTGCATCGGATTTCCCAATGATGCCGCAATTTACCTGGGTATGCGGTATTGACTTCCCTCTTCCGCAGGAAGGGGGATGGAGGGGGATGGCCTTTGCCTTTCGTGACGACATCCCCCCGCGCTGCGCGCGACCCCCTTCGTGCCGAAGGGGGTGAACGTCCGCCCGCCGTACGTGCGACCCCCTTCGTGCCGAAGGGGGTGATGGCATCGCGAGGCTTCACGCTTGTCCTCCCCCTTCCGCAGGAAGGGGGATGGAGGGGGATGGCCTTTCGCCTTTCGTGACGACATCCCCCCGCGCTGCGCGCGACCCCCTTCGTGCCGAAGGGGGTGAACGTCCGCCCGCCGTACGTGCGACCGCTTCGTGCCGAACGGGGTAAACGCCTACGCGTCGCGCGCGACCCGCAGCCCGGCAGCGGACTGGCTGACGGGCATCACTTCCAGCCGGGTGACGTCGAGGTGCGGCGGGAATCATGGCGGGTTTCAGATGCCGCGCGCGAGGTCGGTGGCGAGGCCGGTGTAGGTGGCGGGCGTCAGGTCCAGCAGGCGTTGCTTCGCGGCGGCCGGCAGCGCGAGGCCTTCGATGAACGCGCGCATGGACGCCTGCGTGATGCCGTGGCCGCGCGTGAGCGCCTTCAACTGTTCGTAGGGTTCCGGCAGGCCATGACGGCGCATCACCGTCTGCACGGCTTCGGCCAACACTTCCCAGGCGCCATCGAGATCGGCGGCGATGCGATCCGGGTTGACTTCAAGCTTGCCGAGGCCCTTGTCCAGCGAGGCGAACCCAATCAACGCGTGCCCGAACGCTTCGCCAAGCGCGCGCAACGCCGTGGAGTCGGTGAGGTCGCGCTGCCAGCGGCTGATCGGCAGCTTCGCGCTGAAGTGTTCCAGCAGCGCATTGGCGATGCCGAAATTGCCCTCGGCGTTTTCGAAGTCGATGGGATTGACCTTGTGCGGCATCGTCGAGGAACCGACTTCGCCAGCTTTGAGCTTCTGCTTGAAGTAACCGAGCGACACGTAGCCCCACACGTCGCGCGCGAGGTCGATGAGGATCGTGTCGATGCGGCGTTGCGCGTCGCAGAGTTCGGCCACGCCGTCGTGCGGTTCGATCTGGGTGGTGTATTCCTGCCATTGCAGGCCCAGCGATTCGACGAAGCGGCGCGAGAACGCGCGCCAGTCGAGCTCTGGATACGCAATGGCATGCGCGTTGAAGTTGCCGACGGCGCCGTTGATCTTGCCGGGGATCTCGATGGCGGCAAGTTGCGTGCGCTGGCGTGCGAGGCGCGCGACCACGTTGGCGAGTTCCTTGCCGAGCGTGGTGGGGCTGGCGGTCTGGCCATGGGTGCGCGAAAGCATCGGCAGGCTGGCGTGGGCGTGGGCCAGCTCGCGCAGCTTCGCGATCGTCTTGTCGAGTTCGGCCAGCAACACGTGCTCACGCGCGTCGCGCAGCATCAGCGCATAGGAAAGATTGTTGATGTCTTCGGAAGTACAGGCGAAGTGCACGAATTCCTTCGCTGGCCCCAGTGCCGCGTCATCGCCGAGCTTGCCCTTGATGAAATACTCGACGGCTTTGACGTCGTGGTTGGTGGTGGCCTCGATGTCCTTGATGCGCTGCGCGTCGGCGACGGAAAAGTCATCGGCGATCTTCTGCAAGGCGGCGCGCACGGCGGCAGCGAAGGGCGGCAGTTCGGCAATACCGGCGTCGTCGGAAAGCGCCAGCAGCCAC
>DASSRT010000039.1:0-4548 GCA_035701705.1 Rhodanobacteraceae bacterium | reverse complement strand
TTCGCGCAGCGGCAACCCTACCCGCGACCTGCTGGCCGAGGCCCTGGCCGACCTGGAGCAGGGCGTGGGCGCAGTGGTCACCGCCAGCGGCATGGCCGCGGTGGCGCTGGCGCTGGAACTGGTGCCCGCGGGCGGCAAGGTGCTGGCCGCGCACGATTGCTACGGCGGCACCTGGCGGCTGCTGGATGCGTGGGCGCGCAAGGGCCGCTTCGAGATCGAATTCCGCGACCTCACCGATCCCGTCTCACTGGCCGAAGGCCTGGCGAACAAGCCATCGCTGGTGTGGGTGGAAACGCCCTCCAATCCGTTGCTGCGCATCACCGACATCCGCCACGTCGCACAGGCCACACATGCCGCCGGTGCGCTGTGCGTGGTCGACAACACCTTCCTGTCGCCGGCGCTGCAGCAGCCGCTGACGCTGGGCCCCGACGTGGTGGTGCATTCGACGACCAAGTACATCAATGGCCACAGCGACGTCGTCGGTGGCGCGGTGGTCGCGCGCGAGCAGGACGTCGCGGAAAAGCTGAAGTGGTGGGGCAATTGCCTCGGCCTCACCGGCGCGCCGTTCGACAGCTGGCTGACCCTGCGCGGATTGCGCACACTCAATGCGCGGCTGCGCGCGCATCAGGAGAACGCCGCGGCGCTGGCCGAATTGCTGGACCAGCATCCGGCGGTGACGCGAGTGTTCTATCCTGGCTTGGCGACGCATCCGCAGCACGCGCTGGCGAAGCGCCAGCAAGCCGGATTCGGCGCGATGCTGAGCTTCGAACTGGATGGTGGCGAGGGCGCCGTGCGCGCGTTCCTCGATGGCCTCGAATGCGTCACGCTGGCCGAATCGCTGGGTGGCGTGGAGAGCCTGATCGCGCACCCCGCGACGATGACCCACGCGGCGATGGCGCCGGAGGCGCGGCGTGCGGCCGGTATTTCCGACAGCTTGCTGCGCCTGTCGGTCGGCATCGAGGACATTGCGGACCTCTTGCGGCACTTGCGCGCGGCATTGTCTCGCGCCACGGCGGCAGTGCCCAAACGCGTGGCGATGCCCGCATGAGCGCGGTGCTGGCGGAAGCCGACTGTCCGCGCACTGCCGCGCGGGACGACATCGCGGTGGTGTTGTTCGGCACCGGCAAGGTCGGCGGTGCGTTCCTGCAATTGCTGCGCACGCGGGCCGGCGCAAACCTGCGCCTCGTCGGCGCGGCCAATTCGCGCCATCAGCAAACGCTTCCCGCCGCGCTCGCGGAACGCCGACTGCGCGAACGCCTCGATACCGGTGGCGACGCCCGCGACAACCGCGGGTTGCTGCGCGCCTTGCACGCCGCACCGGCCGCGGCGCGGGTGGTGATCGACGCCACGGCGTCCGCGGAACTTGCCGGCAGTCATCCCGAATGGTTGGCGCAGGGTTGCCACGTCGTCACCGCGAACAAGGCCTTGGCGGGCGGCGCGTTGCAAGGCTGGCGCGCGTTGCGCGCGGCCTGCGCGCGCGGCTCGCGCTACGGCGACAGTGCCACCGTGGGCGCGGGCCTGCCCGCGCTTTCCACGTTGCGCCGGTTGTGCCTGTGCGGCGATGCCCCGAACGTCATCGAAGGCGTGTTCTCCGGTTCGTTCTCGTACCTGTTCAACCGCTTCGACGGAAAGCGGCCGTTCTCCGAACTGCTGCGCGAAGCGGCCGGGCTCGGTTACACCGAACCGGATCCGCGCGCAGACCTGTCCGGCGAAGACGTCGCGCGCAAGCTGCTGATCCTGGCGCGCAGTGCCGGCCATCATCTTGAGCGTGCCCAACTGGAGGTCGAGAACCTGGTGCCCGAAGCCTTGCGCGGCGTCGGTCGGGAAACCTTCCTCGCGCGTGCGCACGAACTGGATGCGCCGCTGGCCGCGCGCCACGCCGCCGCGGCAGCGCGCGGTTGCGTGCTGCGTTACCTCGCGCGCTTCGACGCCCGTGGCGGCGCGCAGGTCGGCCTGTCGGAAGTGCCGCCCAGCCATCCCGCCGCGCATCTGTCCGAAGCCGACAACATCTTCGCTTTCACCACGCCGCGCTACCGCAGCCGGCCGCTGGTGATCCAGGGTGCAGGCGCGGGCCCGGCCGTCACCGCGCAGGCGTTGCTGGGTGACGTGCTCTCGCTGATCTGACGGCGCGTCCGTTCCACCCGCACACCCGCGGGTGTCGATTTGCGGCCGCTCATTGCGCGCTGGCGCCGCGCGCAGGCCTGCAGTACGTTACACGCCATCGGGGCAGCCACGGCGGCGCTGCCCGGCGCGGGGACATTCCCGTTGATGGCGCAGGGTCGCGCGACCCCGCCGCGGCAGGTGAAAAATGGAGCATTTGCAACCACCGGTACCGGCACCCGCGTCGCCGACGGCGACCGTGCACGCGCGCCAGATCTGCACGCTGCTGGTGTGCGACATTGCCGATTCCACCGCGCTGGTGGAACGCCTTGGCGATCACCGCGCGTCCGGGCTCATCGAACAGCACGATCAACTCGCCCGCGGTTTGGTGGCGCACCACAACGGGCGCGAGATCGACAAGACGGACGGCTTCCTGCTGGTGTTCGAGCGTCCGAGCCACGCGCTGGCGTGGGCGTTGGCGTACCACCGCGGACTCGTGCAGCTGTCGGCGGCGACCGGTGAAACCCTGCATGCGCGGGTGGGCATCCACGTCGGCGACGTGGTGACCTGGGAGAACACGCCGGATGCGGTCGCGCGCGGTGCCAAACCGGTCGAAGTGGAGGGCCTGGCCAAACCCACCGCGGCGCGGTTGGCGCAGCTGGCCTTGCCGGGACAAACCTTGCTGTCGGAATCGGCCGCTTCGCTGGCGCGGCGGGCCGAGGATGAAATCGATACCGACGGCGCCGAATTGCGCTGGTTGGAGCACGGCCGCTACCAGTTGAAGGGCCTGCCGGAACCGGTTGACGTGTTCGAAGCCGGCTGCGTCGGTACTGCGCCGCTGCGTGCGCCCGGCAGCGGGCGTGCCGGTGCGCGCGTTGGCCGCGTGCGGCGCAGGTTCCTGGTCGCGCTGGCTGCCGTCGTGCTGCTGGGCGTGGTCGCGGGCACATGGTATTGGCAACGCGGGCCGGTGGCGTCCGCCATTCCGGAAAAATCCGTCGCCGTGCTGCCGTTCTCGAACGACAGCGGCGACCCAGGTCAGCAGTTCTTTTCGGACGGGCTTTCCGAAAACCTGATCAATGCGCTGTCGCAATTCGCCGGCTTGAAAGTCATCAGCCGCAATTCGGCATTCCAGTTTCGCGGCAGCAAGGACACCTCCGCGCAAATCGGCAAGGCGCTCGGCGTCGCGCACTTGCTCGAAGGTTCAGTGCAGCGCCAGGGCGGCGACGTGCGCATTACCGCAACGCTGGTGAACGCACCCGATGGCAGCATCCTGTGGTCGCAGCGATACGACCGCCCGTATCACGACCTGTTTGCCTTGCAGGACGAAATCACCAGCGCCGCGGCCGCCGCCTTGCAGGTTGAACTGCTGACGACGCCCGGTGCGGTGTTGCAGAGCGATCGTCCGCCGAGCGGCAATCTCGCTGCGTATGCCGCGTACCAGCACGGCGTCGCCTACGACGCGCTCGGCACCGAACGAGACTTCCAGCACGCGATCGACGCCTATGCCGAGGCCACGCGCCTCGATCCGAAATACGCCGCGGCGTGGGCGCAGTTGTCGAGCACCCTGGTCAATCGCGCGGTGCAGTTCCAGGGCGGCGTGCAGGCGGCACAAGCCATCGCGGACGCGCGCAAGGCCGCCGACACCGCACTCGCGCTGGATCCCGACCTATCGCTGGCGCATCGGGCGCGCGCGAACCTCTGGCAGCTGGTGGACATGGATTGGCGCGGTGCCGAGGTCGAAGCACAGCGCGCCTTGCTGCTGGCACCCAACGATGCGGGGGCCAAGTTTGGCGTGGCCTACATTTCGCCCGCGCTGGGCCAGGTGCAGCGCGCGGTCGAGCTGGCCCGGCAGGCGCTGCTGGTCGACCCGCGCCACGCGCGTTGGTATGAATGGTTGAGTTATTACCTCGCCGGCACCGGCCAACTGGATCAGGCGCGCCAGGCCATCGAAACCGCGATTGCGCTGCGCCCCCATGGTTCCGCCAACTACGCACAACTGACGGTCATCGAAATCCTGCGGGGCGACCCGGCCGCCGCCTTGGCCGCTGCACGCAAGGAACCCCCGGGCATCTGGCACGACATCGCGATGAGCTTGGCGCTGCAGGTGGGTCCGGATCGTGCGGCCGCCGATGCCGCGCTGGATGCCTTCACCAAGGCGCACGCCGATGATGCGGCCTACCAGCTCGCCGAAATGTATGCCTTGCGCAAGGATCCGGATGCGGTGTTCAAGTGGCTGGACCGCGCCTGGAGCAACCGCGACAGTGGCGTGTTCCTGCTGCTGTCCGACCCCTTGATCCTGCGCTACCGGCACGATCCGCGCTTCGCCGCGTTCTGCAGGAAGATCGGATTGCCTGCGACGACCGATGCGGTGGCGATGAAGTAGGCGTGTCGCGGCCGGGGACCGCTCCTGCGGCCCGGGAGCGCAGGTGCATGTGCTGGCGTATGATC
>DASSRT010000038.1:0-7589 GCA_035701705.1 Rhodanobacteraceae bacterium | reverse complement strand
CGAACTTCGGCAACTGCGATGTCCCAAGCATCGACTCGGTATTCACCAGCAGGGGCACATTGCATTCGGTATAGCCATGCTCGCCGGTGTGCAGATCCAGCATGAACTGCGCCAGCGCGCGATGCAGGCGCGCCAGCTGGCCGCGCAGCACGGTGAAGCGCGCACCGGACAACTTGGCGCCGGCGTCACCATCCAGCCAGCCATGCTGCGCGCCCAATTCGACGTGATCCTTGACGGTGAAATCGAAGCTGCGCGGCGTGCCCCAGCGGGATACCTCGACGTTCTCGGTCTCGTCCTTGCCGACGGGTACCGATGTGTCCGGCAGGTTGGGAATGCCAAGCGCAATCGTTGCCAGCTTCTCCTGCACCGCGGCCAGCGCTGTCTCGTTGGCCTTCAGCTTGTCGCCGAGTCCGGCGACTTCGGCCATGATCGGCCCGACATCTTCGCCCTTGGCCTTGGCCTGGCCGATGGCCTTGGAGCGCGCGTTGCGCAATGCCTGCAGATCCTGGGTTTCGGTCGCAAGGCGCTTGCGATCGGCCTCCAGCGATTCAATCGCAGCTACGTCGAGC
The DNA here is from genome assembly GCA_035701705.1 of Rhodanobacteraceae bacterium. Classification (GTDB taxonomy): domain Bacteria; phylum Pseudomonadota; class Gammaproteobacteria; order Xanthomonadales; family Rhodanobacteraceae; genus 66-474. The sequence goes on along the minus strand of DASSRT010000038.1, from coordinate 7,020 downwards.
TCGTAGCCGCGCGCCTTCAGGCGCGCCGCGGTGTCGGCGAGGTGGGCGCGCAGCAATACCGGGTCCAGCATGGGACGCATCCAGAATCTGGGAACCGCGTATTATCGTGGTGCGTGGCGCCGCCGCGCAAACCGAACCCTCACCCGCCCCTGCGGGGCACCCTGTCCCGATAAGGAGAGGGGGTTTCAACAACCAGGACTTCGCGCCAATCCGTTCACGCCTTGCGCGCCGCCGCCCGCGCCTGCCGCAACGCATCGAGTTTCTCGCGGATCTTCGCCTCGACGCCGTTCGCCGTCGGTGCATAGAACGCGGTGCCTGCCAAGGCGTCCGGCAGGCATTGCTGATCCAGCGCCACGCCGCCCTCGACGTCGTGGTCGTACTGATAACCCTTGCCGTATCCCAAACCCTTCATCAGCTTGGTTGGTGCATTGCGCAGGTGCATCGGCACCTCCAGGGTTCCGGATTCGGCAACGTTGGCGCGGGCCGCGCCGTAGGCCGCATACGCCGCGTTGCTCTTGGGCGCGACGGCGAGGTACAGCGCGACCTCGGCCAGCGCCAACTCACCCTCGGGTGAACCCAGGCGTTCGTAGGTGTCCCAGCCGTGCAGCGCGAGCTGCCACGCGCGCGGATCGGCGAGACCGATGTCCTCGACCGCAATCCGCAGCATCCGCCGCGCGACGTACAACGGCTCGCAGCCGCCGTCCAGCATCCTCACCAGCCAGTACAGTGCCGCGTCGGGATCGGACGACCGCACCGACTTGTGCAATGCCGAGATCTGGTCGTAGAACGCATCGCCGCCCTTGTCGAAGCGGCGGGTGCGGTCGGCCAGCACCTGTTGCAGCGTGGCCCCGTCGATGCGACCGTCCACCGCCAGCTCGGAGGCGATTTCGAGGAAGGTCAACGCGCGCCGCACGTCGCCGTCGGCGGCCCGCGCCATCGTCGTCAACGCTTCATCGTCGACCTGAAGATGCAGTTTGCCGAGGCCGCGTTCGCCGTCCTGCAAGGCGCGCCGCAAGGCGGTGGCGATGGCTTCGGCGGACACGGCATCCATCACGTGCACCCGGCAGCGCGACAGCAGTGCCGAATTCAACTCGAACGACGGATTCTCGGTGGTGGCGCCGACGAACACGATCACGCCGCGCTCGATGTGCGGCAGGAAGGCGTCCTGCTGGGCCTTGTTGAAGCGATGCACTTCGTCCACGAACAGCACGCTGCGGCGGCCCTGCGCAAACAACCCTTCCGCTTCCGCCAGCGCCTTGCGCACGTCGGCAAGCCCCGACAGCACCGCCGAAATGGCCTGGAAACATGCATCGGCGTACCGCGCGACCAGCAAGGCCAAGGTGGTCTTGCCGCATCCGGGCGGGCCCCACAACACCATCGAGTGCACGCTGCCGGCTTCCAGCGCGCGCCGCAGCGCGCTGCCCTGCCCCAGCAGCCGGTCCTGGCCGACGATCTCGTCGAGTGTGCGCGGACGCATCCGCTCAGCCAGGGGCTTCAGGTCATCCGGTTCGGCGAACAGACTGGACGATTCGGCGGTGGTTGGGCGTCGTGGCATCCGTGCATCTTAGGGAATCCGGGTCAACACGGCATCCGGCAACTGCGGCGACGCTCGCCGCGATGTTGCATGCCATGGGTGTGACATGTGTCAAGTGTGCTTGACATACCACGGACATCGGGATTACGGTGCAACCGTTGTCGCCAGCTGCCAGGAATCGAACCCATGCGCCGTTACTCCGCCTTGCTCGCCATGTCACTCGCCTTTCCGATCGTCAGCACCGCCGCACCCGCCACGGCACCGCTGCTGCCACCGCGCGTCGAGCAGGCCATCACGGCACGCGTCGCCGCGGGCGAATATCCGTCGCTGGTCGTGGCGGTGGTCGACGGCAAGCGCAGCCACGTGTACGGCTTCGGCAAGCTCGCCGACGGCAAGGCACCGGATGGCAGCACCGTGTACCAGATCGGCTCGGTCACCAAGACCTTCACCGCGACGCTGCTGGCCCACGCCGTACTCCATGGTGAAGTGAAACTGGATACGCCGGTCGCGAAGCTGCTGCCGGGATTTAGGATCCCCGCCCGCGGCGGCAAGGTGATCACGCTGGGTGAACTGGCGATGCAGGATTCCGGCTTGCCGCGCCTGCCGTCCAACATGCACCCTGCGAACCCTGCCGATCCGTATGCGGATTACGACGCCGCCAAACTCAAGGACTTCCTCGCCACATACAAGCTGCCGCGCGATCCCGGTGCGCAGTACGAGTATTCCAACCTCGGCGTCGGCCTGCTCGGTTACGCGCTCGCCCGGCGTGCCGGCACGTCCTACGCGAATCTGGTGCGGAAGCAAATCCTCGCCCCGCTCGGCATGACCTCAACCAGTGCGACGTTCAAGCAGCCGCTCGGCCCGCGCTGGGCGATCGGCCACGACGAGCAAGGCAAGCCGGTGCAGCCATGGCATCTCGACGCGCTGGCCGGTGCCGGCGCAATCAACAGCACCGGCACGGACATGCTGCGCTGGCTCGACGCCAACATGGGCCGAGGTGACGCCCTGCATGCTGCGATGAAACTCGCGCATCAGCCACGCCGGCCAATCGGTGGCAACGAGCGTATCGGACTCGCCTGGATGACGCGCCACGACAAGGACGGCGAGGTCGTGTGGCACAACGGCATGACCGGTGGCTATGCCAGCTTCATGGGATTCACGGCCGACGGCAGTCGCGGCGTGGTGATCCTGACCAACGTCGCGGCATCGGTGGACGATCTTGGCTTCGCAACCCTGCTCGCCGACACTCCGCTGGCGCCGGCGCACAAGACCATGCAAATGGCGGCGCAACAGCTCGAAGACTACGTCGGCCAATACCAGCTGGCGCCGGGCTTCATCCTGACGGTGATGCGCCAAGGCGACCAGTTGCTGGCGCAGGCAACCGGACAGGGTGCATTCGCGATCTTCCCGAGCGCGCGCGACGCGTTCTATGCGAAGGTCACCGACATCCGCATCGACTTCAAGCGCAACGGCAGCGGCAAGGTCGAGTCGCTGGTGCTGCACCAGAACGGCCACGATTCGCCTGCTCCGCGGCTCGATGCCGCGGCCGCCGCGGCGGTCGGTGGCCACCACGCCATCCACGTCGACACGGCGACACTGGCGCAGTACGTGGGTCGCTACCAATTGGCACCGGGCGCGATTTTCGACATCACCCTCGACCATGGACAGCTGAAAGCGCAACTGGGCAGCCAACCGGCCTTCCCCATTTACGCCAGCGCGAAGGACGAGTTCTATTACACCGTGGTCGACGCCCAGGTCAGTTTAAAGCGTGGGGCGGATGGCAAGGTCGATGCGCTGGTGCTGCACCAGAACGGCGCCAACCGGCGCGCGGCGCGACTGCCGTGACGCACACTCAGCGCGCTGATCGGTAACCGCGCCGCGCAACCCGCCCGCTTGCCTCGCACGAGCGAAGGCACTCGTGGCTGCAGCATTGACCCGCCCTGCTGGACAGTCCATCCAGACTTTCCGCGTCGATCTTCGCAGGCCGGAGCCGCAGAATGGCGTCTTCTTCCCAACCACGAAAGAAGACCCACCATGGCCGAACATTCCATCCAGGGCAAGACCGTACTCATCACTGGCGGCGCCAAGAATCTTGGCGGATTGCTGGCCCGCGATTTCGCGCAACATGGCGCGAAGGCCATCGCCATCCATTACCACACTGACAGGGACAAGGCGGCTGCCGACGACACCGTCGCCGCAATCCGGCAGGCCGGCGCCACGGCCGTTGCTGTGCAAGGGCCACTCAATACCGAAGCCGACATGCAAACGCTGTTCAACGAAACGATTGCTGCCGTGGGCCGACCTGACATCGGCATCAATACCGTGGGCATGGTGATCAAAAAACCGATCCTCGAGATCAGCGAGGCGGAGGTCGACGCGATGCTCAATGCCAACGTCAAGAGCGCGTTTTTCTTCCTGAAAGCCTGCGGCCAGCACCTCAACGACCACGGTGCGATCGTGACGCTGGTGACGTCGCTGCTCGGCGCGTTCACGCCGTTCTATTCCATCTATGGCGGCACCAAGGCACCAGTTGAGCACTTCACGCGTGCCGCGGCCAAGGAATTCGGCGAGCGTGGCATCTCGGTGAATGCGATCGGCCCAGGCCCGATGGACACCTCGTTTTTCTATCCCGCCGAGAACAAGGATTCGGTCGCGTACCACGCCAGCGCCGCCGCGTTATCGAAGTTCACGAAGACCGGGCTCACCGACATCGCCGACATCGTGCCGTGGATTCGCTTCCTGGTCACCGATGGTTGGTGGATGACCGGACAGACGATCCTCGTCAACGGCGGCTACACCACCAAGTGATCGTGACCTCGCCAGGCACCAGCCCGGACGCGGCGTCACGGCCGCGTCCGGGCGACGCGGGCACGTCTGCACCGGACGCCGTGGTTGACTACTGGCGTACTGCGGGCCCGGCGCATTGGTTCGCCAAGGACGGTAACTTCGATCGTGACACTCGTGACCGCTACCTCGCCTTGCACGAGGCAGTGGCCTCCGGCGCACTGCACGATTGGGAAGCGACGCCCGCCGGCGCCCTGGCCCTGCTGATCCTGCTCGACCAGTTTCCGCGCAATGCGTTCCGGGGCACGTCGCGGATGTACGCGACCGACCCGTTAGCCCGCGGCGTCGCACGGCGCATGGTTTCAGCCCGCTTCGACCTTGCCATTCCATCCGCTCTGCGCGTGTTCTGCTACCTGCCCTTCGCGCACTCCGAATCCGTTGATGACCAGCGCCGTTCGATCGAACTGCACCGCGCGCTCGGCGATCCGTGGCTGGGCCACGCACTCCGCCATCAGTCCATCATCGAGCAATTCGGACGATTTCCGCACCGCAATGCGATACTCGGCCGCGTCACCACGCCTGCCGAGCAGGCATACCTCGACCACGGCGGATTCGCGGGATAGCGATGGACAGGCTGCAACAGTTCCGGGTATTCGTGCGGGTCGCGGACATGGCGAGCTTCATCCACGCCGCCAACGCGCTGGAATTGCCGCGGGCGACAGTATCGGCCGCCATCCATGATCTGGAAACGGAACTGGGCGCGCGCCTGTTGCACCGAACCACGCGCCGCGTCACCCTGACTTCCGACGGCGCTGCCTTGCTGGCGCGGGTGCGACCGCTGCTGGCGGAGGCGGACGCCATCGCCCTGCAATTCAGGCCGGCGGCAGGTGGCGTCGCAGGCCGCCTGTGCGTGGATGTTCCCAGCCGCATCGCGCGCAAGTTGATCGTACCGGCCCTGCCCGAATGGCTACCGCGCCACCCGGCGCTCGAACTGCGGCTGGGCTCGACCGACCGCGATATCGACCTCGTGCGCGAGGGCGTGGATGCCGTGGTACGCGTGGGTGCGCTCGCTGACAGCAGCCTCGTCGTGCACCGTCTGGGCGAACTCGAGCTCATCAATTGCGCGAGCCCCGCGTACCTTCGCGAGCACGGCGTACCGGAAGCCACGGGTGACCTCGCCCATGGCCACCTTGTGATCGGCTATGCCGCACCCGGGGACGGGCGCGCGCAGCCGTGGGAGTACCGTGCGGGCGGCACGGACCGCGCGCTCGCCATTGCCAGCCGCGTCACCGTCAACAACGCCGAGAATTACATCGCCTGTTGCCGCGCCGGACTCGGGCTGATCCAGATTCCACGCTTCGACGTGGCGCACCTGCTCGACTCGGGGCAACTCGTGCAGGTGCTGGCCGGCTTCCCGCCAGCACCTATGCCGATCGCCGTCCTGTACCCGCACCGTCGCCAGCGCAGCGCACGACTGGACGAGTTTGTCGCGTGGTTCACGCGACTGATCCAGCCGCACCTCAACGCGCGCGGCAAGTGACGCGGGACGCGAAATCCACTACTTGTCGTTCCCGCTGGCAATCGTGCCGGATGACTGGCACGGCCAACCCTTGGACTTCCGGTCATGCCGCGCGAATCAGCGCACCGGGTTCGCGGGCACGGACGGCGCCTTCGACGCGCCGGCACCGACGATGTCGGTGCCCTTGGGCGGCACGAAGGTGAAGGTGTCTGCGGGCAGCACGGGATTGCGCTGCCACCCGGAAAACGTGATCTCGGTGCGGTCGCCGAGGTTGTCCTCGAACAGCATCCGGCGCGGGCCGGTCGCATCGAAGCCGATTTCGGCGTACTTGAACTGCGATTGCGAGCTGCGCGGGACCAAGTGCAGCCATTCAAGTCCGTCGCGCATGCCGACATCGCTGGCGTTGAACTCATTGTCGAGCTGCGAAAGATCGGTCAACACCGTCAAGGGGCTGTGCGCTTCCGTGGCACTCTGGTCACGCACGGTCGCCTGTTCGAGATCGGGCTCGTAGACCCAGACCTTGTGGCCATCGGCAACGATCAACTGCTTGAACGGCCCCGTCACCTGCCAGCGGAACAGGCGGGGCGCCTTGAGCGCCAGCGTGCCGTGGCTGGATCCGGTGATGTTGCCGTGGGCGTCGTAGATGGTCTGGCTGAAGTCACCCTGCAAGCTATGCAAGCCGTTGGCGAACGCATCAAGGCGCGCGCGCACGCCGGTGGCGGCGAAGGCAGCGCACGCAAGCATCGAAAGCAAACTCCACAACATCAACTTGCGCATGGGGATAGGGCCATAACAGTGAAACAAGACGTCATTTTGTGTGGACAGCGTGAACGGTACGTTAGTGCGAAACGGGCAAGGGCGTCCGCTTTGCCGCATCCCCCCGCGCTGGCGCGCGACCCCCTTCGTTCCGAAGGGGGTGGGCAATCGGCGGTAACTTACCCTCTTCCGCAGGAAGGGGGTCGCTGCGAAGCAGCGGGGGGATGCGCTTTCGCGCTGTCCCGCTCGCCCGTCAAAGGTCGCGACAAAGCACGAGGCCAATTCAGGAAGGAGGCGGCGGCGCGATGACCTCCCGATTGCCGTTGTGTTGCGGCGGCGTCACCACGCCCTGCTGCTCCATCATCTCGATCAGGCGCGCGGCGCGGTTGTAGCCGATACGCAGGTGCCGCTGCACGCCTGATATCGA
>DASSRT010000037.1:0-7400 GCA_035701705.1 Rhodanobacteraceae bacterium | reverse complement strand
GCGGTGTCCCGCCATGGCGCCACGCGCGTCGCGCTGCTGCTCGGCACCTCCACCGCCAGCATCGGCGACACCGAGCTGGCCTACCGGCAACTCGCGGACGGTCGCTTTCCGGACGACCTGCGCCGCCCGCAGATCCACACCCCGCATTCGCTTGCCGGCCTCGTCGCCGCCGCCACCGGCATCAGCGGACCGGCGCTCACGATTTCGACCGCGTGCTCGTCGTCGGCGAAGGTGTTCGCCAGCGCCGAACGCCTGCTGCGCCTCGGCCTCGCCGACGCCGCGCTGGTCGGCGGCGTGGACACCTTGTGCGACAGCGTGCTGTTCGGCTTCAACTCGCTGGACCTCGTGTCACGCCAACCCTGTCGGCCGTTCGACACAGCGCGCGATGGCATTTCGATCGGCGAGGCCGCGGCCTTCGCGCTGCTGGAACGCAGCGACGTTGCACCTGCAGCGCCACGCCTGCTCGGCTACGGCGAATCCTCCGACGCGCACCACATGTCGACGCCGCATCCGGATGGCCGCGGCGCACTGGACGCGCTGGATGATGCGCTCGCGCGCGCCGGCATAGCCGCGGACGCGGTCGACTACATCAACCTGCACGGCACCGCCACGGTGAAGAACGACGAGGTCGAGGCGAAAGTGCTGTCGCGTTTTCCCGCGCGCACGCGGGCGAGTTCCACCAAGGGTTTCACCGGGCACACCCTGGGCGCGGCCGGCGCGCTGGAAGCCGTGATTGCGCTGCTGGCGATCGAGCACGGTTGCGTGCCCGCGAGCCTCGGCTGCGTCACCCCGATTCCCGAAGCCGCGCCGTGGCTGGCCTTGCAGCCGGAAACGCACAAGCTCGACGTCGCCGTGAGCAACTCGTTCGGCTTCGGCGGCAACAACGCCTGCCTCGCCTTCGCGCGCGCCGGGGTTTCGCCATGAGCACCGTGCTTGACGTCGGCGTCGCGGGCATCGGCGCGTTCGTGCAAGGCGCACCCGACTGGACCCGCTTGCGCGGCGTGCTGCTCGGCCAACAGGAGCTCGATCCGAACGCACCGACGAAACCTGCAGCCGCAAAGTTGCCGGCAGCAGAACGGCGTCGCGCGCCCGATGGCGTACGGCTCGCGGCGGAGGTCTCCGAGCAGGCTTGTGCGATGGCGCATTGCGATCCCGCCACCCTTCCCTGCGTGTTCGCCTCCACCCACGGCGAGGTCGGCATCACCGACTACGTGTGCGCGACGCTGGCGGCGGCGCCGCAGGAAATGTCGCCGACCAAATTCCACAATTCGGTGTTGAATGCGCCGGCCGGCTACTGGACCATCGCCACCGGCTGCACCGCGGCCTCCAACGCCGTCAGCGCCTGGCGCCGTACGCTCGGCGCCGGGCTGCTGGAAGCCGCCGTGTTCGCCTGCAGCGAAGGCACGCCCGTGCTGTTCGCACATGGCGATGTTGCCGCGGCCGGGCCACTGGTGGACATCATGCAGATCCGCGCGCTGTTCGGCATGGCACTGGTGCTGACGCCACGCCAGGGCGAAACCCGCATGCGCCTGGCCCTGCGTGCCGTCGACGCCGATCCGCCGGTTCCTGAATCGGTGCTGGCGCTGCAGGCCGTGGCCAGCGACAATCCCGCCAGCGCGCAGGCGCTGGCATTGCTGGCCGCACTGGCAAAGGCACGACCCGCGCACGTCCAGTTGCCGCTTGCCAATGGACTGTCCCTGGACATGGAGATCAACGCTTGAGCGATGTCACCCGACCCTTTGTCGTCATTCCCTGCCTCAACGAAGAGGCGGCGATCGAAACCCTGCTGCGCGGCGTGCTGGCGCATTGCGCCAACGTGGTCGTGGTCGACGATGGTTCCAGCGACCACACCGCGGACATCGTGGCGCAGTTGCCGGTGGTGCTGGTTCGCCATCCCGAGCGACGCGGCAAGGGCGAAGCCTTGCGCGCGGGTTTTCGCGAAGCCCTGCGCCGCGGCGCCACCGGCGTGCTGACGATGGATGGCGATGGCCAGCACGCCGCCGCCGACATCCCGCGCATCCTTGCCGCCGCGCGTCGGTTCCCGGACACGCTGATCATCGGGGCGCGCATGCTCGATCGCGAGCGCCAGCCGAACGCGCGCCGCCGTGCCAATGCCGTGGCCGACTGGGGCGTCAGCTGGGGCTGCGGCCGGCCGGTCGCCGACACCCAGAGCGGCCAGCGCTGGTATCCGCAGATCGCCGCCGAACTGGTGGACATCGGTGCGCAGGATTTCGTGTTCGAAGCGGCCATCCTGATTGCCGCCGCGCGCGACCTCGAGATGCCGATCGTGTCGATCCCGATCGCCAGCCGCTACGACGCCGGCGCGCGCCACAGCCACTTCCGCCCGGTACGCGACATCACGCGCATCGTCTGGTTCACGTTCTGGCGCGTGGTGCACTACGGCCACGTGGTGCAGAGCTACCGCATCTCGCACGCGACGCCACCGACGATTTTCGATCCGGACCATCGCGTGCCCGAACCGCCGCAGGCGCTTCCCGGCATCGCCGGCAATCCGCCGCCTGCGCGGGGTTGAGCGGCGTGACTGCCACCGTCCATACCGACGTCGCAATCGTGGGCGGCGGTTTGGCTGGACTCACGCTGGCCCTGCAACTGCGCGAACGTTGTCCGCAACTCGGCATCCGCGTGCTGGAACGCCGCACCGGGCCCGCACCCGCGGCGGCGCACAAGGTCGGCGAATCCACCGTCGAAATCGGCGCGCACTACTTCGCCGACGTGCTGGGCTTGCGCGAACACCTGGATGCGCAGCAGGTGCGCAAGTTCGGCTTCCGGTTCTTCTTCAGCGAAGGTTGCGCGGAACTCGACGAAGCCTGCGAGCTCGGCATCAGCCGGGTGTTCCCGACGCCGTCGTGGCAGGTCGAGCGCGGCACCTTCGAAAATTTCATCGGCGAGCGCGCGCGCACGCGCGGCATCGACGTCGAGGAAGGTTGCAAGGTGCGTTCGATCCGTGTCGGCTGCGATGGCGCCGCGCATGCCATCACTTGCGAACGCGACGGGCACGAGGAAACCATCGCAGCGCGCTGGCTCATCGACGCCTCCGGCCGCGCCGGCCTGCTGCGCCGCCAACTTTCGCTGGACGAAGACAACCACCACCACATCGGCGCAGCTTGGTTTCGCGTCGACGCGCGGCTCGCGGTCGACGACTGGTGCAGCGATCCAGGATTTCGCGAGCGCTGCCAGCCGCAGGAACGCTGGCGTTCCACCAACCACCTGTGCGGACCGGGCTACTGGGTGTGGCTGATCCCGCTGGCCTCGGGCGCGCATTCCATCGGCATCGTCGCCGATGCCGCCATGCACCCGGTCGAGAATTTCAATTCCTTCGGGCGTGCATTGGCCTGGTTGCAGGTCCACCAGCCTGCGCTCGCGAAGCGCTTGATCGCCCATCACGACGCCGTGCTGGATTTCCGCTTCATGCGCGAGGTGTCCTACGGCTGCAGGCAGGTGTTCAGCGCCGACCGCTGGGCGCTGACCGGCGAGGCGGGATTGTTCCTCGATCCGTTCTACTCGCCCGGCGCGGATTTCATCTCGATCGCCAATACCTACATCACCGACATGATCGCCCACGACATCGCGGGCGGTTCACTGAAGCAGATCGCGCGGCAGTACCAGCAACTGTTTTTCTCGTTCTACCGCAACATGCTGGCGCTGTATCGCGGACAGTACGGACTGTTCGGCGACGCACGCGTGATGACCGCCAAGGTGTTGTGGGACTACACCTATTACTGGGGCATCCTCGCGCCCTTGATGATCGGCGGCTGGCAAACCGACATCGCGTTGTTTGCGGCGCTGGAAGCCGACCTCATCGTGGTCGAGGCATTGAACGTCGAAATGCAGGCGCTGTTCCGCGACTGGCACGCGCAAGGCCACGCCGCCGCGATGCCGCGCTGGCTCGACCAGCGCGACCTCGACTGGTTCGTGCAGCTCAACTCGACACTGCACGACGTGCTCGACCGCGCCGGAATCCGCGCCCGCATGCGCGAGCACATCGAGCTGCTGCACGGGTTGGCTGGCGCAATCCACGAAGCTGCGCGGCGCGACGCACCGGGCCTGGCCGGCAGACCGCCGACGGCCGCAGTCACTGCCTGCACGAAACCTGCGCTGTTCGAGGATGCCGCCTGAACAGGCCTAGCCCATCCCGCCGTTCACGCCGATGACCTGCCCGTTGACGTAGCTCGCGGCATCGGAACACAGGAACGCCACCACGCCCGCGACTTCGGCGGGCGCGCCGGAACGTCCAGCCGGAACCATCGCCTTCAGTTGTTCCGGCGCGAACAGGTCGCGCGTCAGGCGACCCTCGATGATGCCCGGCGCAACCACGTTGGCGGTGATGTTGCGCGAGGCCATTTCCCGCGCCAGCGATTTCACCGCGCCGTGCAAACCGGCTTTCGCCGCGGCGTAGTTGACCTGGCCGCGATTGCCCAGCGTGGCGGCGACCGAGGACACCGCGACCACGCGGCCGAAACGTGCGCGCGCCATCGCCAGCAGCAGCGGCTGCGTGACATGGAAGAATCCGTGCAGCGACACGTCGATCACGTGACGCCATTGATCTTCGCCCATGCCGGCCAGCGGTGCATCGTCGTGGACGCCAGCGTTGTGGACCAGGGCCAGGATCGGCGCAGTCTGCAGCAAAACGTCCAGCGCCGCGCGGGTGGCACCGCCATCGGTGACGTCGAAAACCGCGACTTCCGCAGTGCCGCCGGACTCGGCAATCCGCGCGGCCACTTCGTCGGCGCGCCCGCGGTGACCATGTGCGTGCACGATGACGTGCCAGCCGTCACGCGCCAGGGCGACGCAGATCGCGCCGCCAATGTCGCCACTGCCGCCGGTGACCAGAACCCTGCGCGCGTTCGCACCCATGGAGCGTGCGGCCTGCGCCTCAGCGCAGGCCCGTCTCGTTGCGCGCGATCACCATGCGCTGGATTTCACTGGTGCCCTCGTAGATCTCGGTGATCTTGGCATCGCGGAAGTAACGCTCCAGCGGCATCTCCTTCGAGTAACCCATGCCGCCATGGATCTGCACGGCCTGGTGGGTGATCCACATCGCGGCTTCCGACGCCGTCAGCTTGGCCACCGCGGCTTCGGTCGAGAAGCGTGCGCCGGTCTTGGCCGATTGCTGTTTGCACCACGCCGCGCGCAGGGTCAACACCTGCGCCGCATCGAGCTTGCACTTCATGTCGGCGATCTTGGCCTGGGTCATCTGGAACGAGCCGATCGGCTGGCCAAACGCCTTGCGCTCGCTCGCGTAGGCCAGCGTCGCCTCGTACGCGGCACGCGCCAGGCCCACGGCCTGCGAGGCAATGCCGATGCGGCCGGCATCCAGCACGCCCATCGCGATCTTGAAGCCGTGGCCTTCCTCGCCCACCACTTCATCCGGCTGCGCGACGTAGTCTTCGAACTCGATCTCGCAGGTGGCCGAGGCGCGGATGCCGAGCTTGGGCTCGGTCTTGCCGCGGCCGAAGCCCTTGCGCGAGGTATCGACCATGAACGCGGTGATGCCGCGCGAATGCTTGGCCGGATCGGTCATCGCGAACAGCAGGATGTAGTTGGCCACCGGGCCGGAGGTGATCCAGCTCTTCTTGCCGTTGATCACGAAGCTGCCGTCGGCCTGCTTGACCGCCCGGCAACGCATCGCGGTGGCATCCGAGCCCGATTGCGGCTCGGTCAGCGCGAATGCACCGATGGCTTCACCCGAGGCGATCGGCGTGACGTATTTGTGTTTCTGCGCCTCGGTGCCGAACTTCAGCAAGCCGTTGCAGTACAGCGTGTTGTTGACGCTCATGATGGTCGAATGCGCGCAATCGGCCGCCGCGATTTCCATCATCGCCAGTGAGTAGCTGATCGAATCCATCCCGGCGCCGCCGTATTCAACCGGCACCTCGATGCCCATCAGGCCGAGCTTGCCCATCTCGCGGATGTTGTCGAGCGGGAATTCGCCGGACTTGTCGAAATCCGCCGCGACCGGGGCGATGCGCTTCTGCGCGAAATCGCGCGCGATGGCCTGGATCTGCAATTGTTCTTCGGAAAGATGGAAATCCATCGGGTCACCTCATTCGCCAGGACTGGTCGTACACGGCCCCTTCGAGGTGGCCGAACAGCCCATGATAACCGCAGCTGCCGGTACGCGTCCCGGACGCACCGCGCAGGCCCACAAGCGACTGCGCAACTTGCTTTATCTTTCCATCCTGATATAAAGATGGAATGCTGGATCTCGTTTCTGCCACCGCGCTGCTGCGGCTGCTGTCCGACCCCACCCGGGTACGCCTGCTGGCCCTGCTGCGGCGCGAAGAATTGACCGTCGCCGAATTGTCGGCTGTGCTGCGGCTGGCGCAGCCGCGCGTATCCACTCACCTCGCGAAGCTGAAGGAAGCCGGGCTGGTGCGCGATCGCCGCGCCGGCGTGTCGGCCTATTATCGCTTCAACGAGGCCGGCTTCGACGGCGCCGCCGACCTGTTGCGCGCGCTGGAAGATGGCGTGGACGACGCGCTGCTCGATGCGGACGCACAGCGCCTGCCGTCGGTGCTCGCGGCGCGCGCACGCGACCGCGGCTGGGCCGACAGCGTCGCCGGCGACATGGAACGCCATTATTCGCCGGGCCGCACCTGGGAAACCCTGGCGCGCACCTTGCTGCAATTGCTGACGACCGGCGACGTACTCGACATCGCTTCCGGCGACGGTGTGCTGGCGGAATTGCTGGCGCCGCACGCGCACCGGATCGTGTGCGTCGATTCCAGCCCCAACGTGGTCAGCGCGGCGCGCAAACGCCTGAAGAGCTTCCGCAACGTCGAGGTGATCGAAGGCGACATGCACGCGCTCGGCGACGCCTTCAAAACGGGCAGCCAGCGTTTCGACCTGGTACTGATGATGCACGCCCTCACCTACAGCGACCGCCCGCAGCACGCGATCGCCGAAGCCGCGCGGGTGCTGAAACCCGGTGGCCAGCTGCTCGCCGCGACGCTGGCCAAACACGCCCACCGCGCCGCCGTCGCACCGTTCGACCACACCAACCTCGGCTTCAAGCGTGAAGACCTGAAAGCCTTCGCGCAAAAGGCCGGATTGGAAGTCGTCAGCTGTGAACGGATCTCGCGCGAGGCCCGCCCGCCGCATTTTGAAGTACTGAGCCTGTTGGCACGGAAACCTGCCTGACCGTGCAAGCCGTGAAACAAAAGCTGTCCACGAAGAACGCAAAGAACGCGAAAGGATCATCAGAATCCAGTGACGCCCGCATTGGATAGCCATCATTTGTATTCGTCGGCGCGCGTGTCTGCGGATCGTTGATTTGCTTTTGCATTTTTCGCGTTCTTTGCGCCCTTCGCGGACTGATGCTCTTCTTGGAGTCAGCACATGAACAATCAAATTCCGTGGCTTCACCCCGAGCGCGTCGA
>DASSRT010000036.1:0-4720 GCA_035701705.1 Rhodanobacteraceae bacterium | reverse complement strand
TGGTGGTGATCGCCGGCGAAACCGGTTCGGGCAAGACCACCCAGCTGCCCAAACTGTGCCTGGCCGCAGGGCGCGGCGCCGCCGGCATGATCGCCTGCACCCCGCCGCGCCGGATCGCCGCGCGCGCGGTGGCGCGGCGCGTCGCAGATGAACTGGGCGGCCAGCCGGGCGGGGTGGTTGGCTTCGAGGTGCGCTTTGCGAAACAGCTCGGCGACAACACCCTTGTCAAGTTCATGACCGACGGCATCCTGCTGGCGGAGATGGCACACGATCGCTGGCTGTCGGCGTACGACACGATCATCCTCGACGAGGCCCACGAACGCAGCCTCAACATCGATTTCCTGCTCGGCTATCTGAAGGGCCTGTTGCGACGGCGGCCCGACCTCAAGCTGATCGTGACATCGGCCACCATCGATACCGCGCGCTTCGCCGAACATTTCGACGGCGCGCCGGTGGTCACTGTGGAAGGGCGCGCGTATCCGGTGGAGGTCCGCTATCGCGCGGCGGAACCGGACCGCAGCACGACCGAGCGCATCGTCGATGCGCTCGACGACATCACCCGCGAAGACACGTCTTCTGACATCGGGCGTGGCGACGTGCTGGTATTCCTGCCGGGCGAACGCGAAATCCGCGACGCGCACCTGGCGCTGTCGCGACGCCAGTACCGCCACACCGAAGTGCTGCCGCTGTACGCGCGCCTTTCGGTGAAGGAACAGGACCGCGTGTTCAAACCCGGCCCCGCGCGCCGCATCGTGCTGTCGACGAACGTCGCCGAGACCTCGCTGACCGTGCCGCGCATTCGCTGGGTGGTGGATTCGGGTGACGCGCGGGTGAAGCGCTACTCACGCCGAAGCCAGGTCGAGCGCCTGCGCATCGAATCCATTTCGCAGGCGGCGGCCAACCAGCGTGCCGGGCGTTGCGGGCGCGTCGGGCCGGGCATCTGCGTGCGTCTGTACGAGGAAGCCGACTTCGCCACGCGCGCGCCGTACAGCGATCCGGAGATCCTGCGCAGCGCGCTGGCGGACGTGATCCTGCGCATGCTCGACCTTGGCCTCGGCGATGTCGAAGCCTTTCCGTTCGTCGATCCGCCGGATCCGCGCGCCATCAATGACGGCTGGCGCCGGCTGGCGGAAATCGGCGCCGTGGATGACGCGCGCGTCTTGACGCCGCTCGGCAAGCAATTGGCGCGCATTCCGATCGACGCACAACTTGCGCGCATGCTCATCGAAGCGCGCAAACTCGGCGTGTTGAATGAAGTGCTGCCCATCGTCGCCTTCCTTGGCGTGCAGGATCCGCGTGACCGGCCCGCCGACAAGCAGGCACAGGCCGACACAGCGCACCGCGAATTCGCCGATCCGCACTCCGATTTCATGGGCATTTTGAACCTGTGGAATGCCTATCGCGCCGCCCACGAGGAACTCACGCAGTCGAAATTGCGCGACTGGTGCGGCAAGCAATTCGTTTCGTTCATGCGCATGCGCGAGTGGCGCGAATTGCATCGGCAGTTGTTGCTGGAAGCCGGGACTCGCGAAAGGCAAAGAGTCCCGAGTCCCGATCTTTACCAACCCATCCACCTTGCCCTGCTTGCCGGCCTCCCCACCAACGTCGCGCGCAAGGACGAGGAAGGCCTGTACCGAGGCACGCGCGAGCGCAAGTTCAAGGTGTTCCCGGGTTCGGCGCTGGCAAGGAAGCCGCCGCCATGGCTGCTGGTCGCGCAGGTACTCGATCTCGGTGGCAAGGTGTGGGGCATGCAGTGCGCGCGGATCGAACCGGAGTGGATCGAACGCCAGGCCACGCACCTGCTGAAGCGCAGCTGCAGCGATCCGTACTGGTCACGCGCGCGCGGCGCGGTGCAGGCGTTCGAGCAGGTTTCGTTGTACGGGCTGGTACTGGCCGAGCGGCGCACCGTCACGTTCGCGAAGCAGGATCCGGCACTTGCGCACGACATTTTCCTGCGCGAAGCGCTTGCGCGTTGCGAGATCGACTGTCGCGCCGACTTCGTGCGCGCGAATGCGAAAGTGCTGGATGACGCGCGCGAGCTGGAAGCGCAACAGCGTCGCGAAGGCTTGCTGAAATCCGACGAGGATCTCGCCGCGTTCTTCGCCGGCAAGTTGCCGCAAGACATCTGTTCGTCGCGCGCGCTGGATGCCTGGTACCGCCGCGCCGCCGCACCCGAACGCGCGGCCCTGCGCTGGTCGCTGGCCGATGTGCTGGAGCCCGGCAGCCATGGTGATGCCGGCGCGTTTCCGCCAGCGCTCGCCGTCGGCAGCCAGCAACTGCCGCTGGAATACCGATTCGTCCCCGGCGACGAGGCCGACGGCGTGACCCTGCGCGTGCCGCTGCCGCTGTTGAATGCCGTCCCGGCGGCGCGCTGCGAATGGCTGGTGCCGGGCTTGCTGGCTGACAAGGTCGCGGCACTGATCCGTGCGCTGCCGAAAGCCTTGCGCCGCAACTTCGTGCCGGCGCCGGATTTCGCCCGCGCGTTCGTCGAGGCCGAGGCGCCGCGCGACGTGCCGCTGGCGACCGCGCTGGCGGCCTTTTTGCAGCGCCTCACCGGCGTGGCGGTCGAAGTTGCATTGCTCGATGCCGCCGAGTTGCCGCCACACTTGCGCATGCGTTTCGACCTGCGTGACGAGGCTGGGCATTCGATGGCGCAGGGCCGCGATCTCGATGCATTGCGGGAACACTACGCGGCGCGCGCACGCAAGGCCTTCTCGCGCGATGCCGGCGTCACGGTCACGCGCGAAGATGTGCGCGACTGGGATTTCGATTCGATTCCGCGCAGCAGCCCTGCACGCGAAGGCATGCTGGCGTATCCCGCGCTTGTGGATCTCGGCGCCGTGGTGGCCCTGCGGGTGTTCGAGCGCGCCGACGAGGCCGGCAAGGCGCATGTCGCCGGCGTCACGCGGTTGCTGCGCCTCGCACTGGCGACCGAGTTCGCGCGTGCGCGGCGACAGTTGCCGTTGCCGAAGCCCTTGGCGGTCGCGTTTGCGCCGCATGGTCGCGTCGACGAACTGCGCGAAGACATCGTGGAGGGCGCATTCGCCGACGTGCTTCGCGGACACGACCTCGACGTGCGCGAGCGCGCCGTGTGGCAGGCATTGCGCGAAGGCGTGTCGCGCGAACTGTTCGCCGCCGCGATGCAACGCCTGCAGCTCGCCGAGCCCATCCTCGCCGCACTGGCGGAGCTGCAACCGTGGCTGAAACCCGCCGTGAAGGGATCCGCTGCGGCCAGTTATGCCGACTTGCGCAGCCAGCTCGATGCCTTGCTCGCGCCCGGCTTCCTGCGCGAGCTGCCGCATGCGCGACTCGCGCACCTGCCGCGCTATCTGAAAGCCATGCGCCTGCGTGCCGAAAAACTGCGCAGCGATCCCGCACGCGACCACGCGCGCATGCAACAGGTGATGCCGTACTGGCGCGCGGTGCTGGACGCGACCGCGGCGGGCCATGGCTCCGATGCACTCGCCACGTTGCGTTGGCTCACCGAAGAATGGCGCGTGTCGGTGTTCGCGCAGGAATTGAAGACCGCCGAGCCGGTGTCGGGCAAGCGCATGGCGCAGGCGTTGAGGAACCTGTAATCCTGCTTGCTGCGAATGTCCTGATAATACCCCGTTTGTCCTTCGATAGGCTCGGAGCCTTCCCCGGCATGCTCCATGCCCGGGACGAACAGGGTACACGTTGATTTCGTTCGTGGTGAGCGTTCCGAGCATGGACGGAATCATCAAAACACCGCCGGCGTCTTGTGCACATACCGATCGTCCGCAAGCTGCTTCACCATGAAATCGGCGACGTCGGCACGTGCAATCGACGCCGACAATCCTCGCGCCCTGACATCCTCTCCGGTTCGATATTTTCCCGTGTAGGGACCGTTTGTCAGCCGCGGAGGACGCACGATCACCCAATCCAGCTTGCCCAGCTTGATGAGCGCTTCCTTTTTCGCGTGATCTGCCACGACGTTGCGCAGCAACAGCGGCACCACGATGTACCTGTCGAAAACGCCGAGTTGCCTGGCACTGCCACCGACGCCGAGCACAGACAAATACACCAGGCGGCGTACGCCTGCGTCATTCATGGCCTGCACGATGTTCTGGATGCCGTCGATCAGGGCCGGGTCCGATCTCAACGAATTGCCGGAGCCCAATGCACTCGCGACTGCATCCTGGCCCTTGACTGCGCGTTCTACCGATGCAGGCTGCGTCACGTTGCCAGGCATCAGAGAAAGATTCGCATGCCTGATGTCGAACCTGTCGGGGTGTCGAACGAATGCGTTGACCGAGTGCCCGAGGTCGAGCGCGCGCTTGACCAGCTCGCGCCCCGTCGCGCCCGATGCGCCGAACACGACTACATTCATGGGGTCGGGTCCGCCAAGGGCCGTGCAGCGGAAGGCCCGGGTTCGGCCGCCGCCAGTTGGCGTAGCGGGTTGACGGCCGGCTGCAGTAATTTCCTGGGTGTAAAGATCATTGCGATTGGGATGCCCTTGGTTTTGCTGATTCCGTCCGTGCTTCGACACGCTCACCACGAACGGAAACTTTGTGCCACCCGTTCGTCCTGAGCTTGTCGAAGGACAAAACGGGCTATTTTGATCAGAGCATCCCTAAGGAAGCTCTGATTTTGCTCGTCATCCCGGAATACTCGCGCCATCCCTGGCGCTCGCGCTACGCGCCGCCTTCGGCGTTCGCGTTTGCAATCCTGCAAACGCAGTCGCGAAGCGATATCCGGG
>DASSRT010000035.1:0-24610 GCA_035701705.1 Rhodanobacteraceae bacterium | reverse complement strand
TGACCCTCACCCGCATGCGTTCGCCGGGGTCGTAGGGCAAGCGCGACATGTATACCTCGCCGCGGAAGCGGTACTCGACATCGTAGGCCACGATCTGTTGCGGCGGAGCGTAGCCGTCGACCGGACGGCACACGGTCTGCTGCGTGGAATACGTCTGGTCATGTGCCGCGGACACCCGATTGCCGATCGCGCCGCCCGCGACGGCACCCGCCACGGTCGCAGCCTTGCGGCCATCGCCCTTGCCGACCGTGTTGCCGAGAACGCCGCCGACGATCGCGCCCAGCACGGTGCCGCCGGCGTGATCGTTGTCCTCGCGCCGAACCGCCTGCGGATAGCAAGCTTGCTGCGGCGGCCGAGCCACCGGCGCGTACACCGGGTCCACCCGCAACACCTCCGCCCAGCCAAAGCGCACGTTGGCCGCCTGCGGCGCAGGCGGCGGCGCATAGTAGTTCTGGGCGCTGGCGGTACCGGCCAGTCCCAGCAGCAACATGGCGATTGCGATCCTGGACATCCTTCGCTCCGACACCGGCCACGCCGGCGTGCGCTGTTCATCGTGACGGTCGCCATTCAAACACTCCCACGCTGAATCCAGCCTCAAGCAGTGGGCGCAACCTGATAAAATTGCTTGATTATTTCCCTGCCATCGGGATCAGCCAGCCTCCATGACGCTACGCCTGCACAATTCGTTGAGCCGCCGGGTCGAAACCTTCGCGCCCGCCGACCCGTCGCGGGTAACGATGTACGTGTGCGGCCCCACCGTCTACAACTTCGTGCACATCGGCAACGCCCGTGGCCCGGTAGTGTTCGACGTGCTGGCGCGAATGCTGCGCCGGACGTATCCGCAGCTCGTCTACGCGCGCAACATCACCGACGTCGACGACAAGATCAACACCGCTGCGGGCGAAGCCGGCGTGCCGATCTCGACCATCACCAAGCGCTACGCCGCGGCCTATCGCGAGGACATGGCCAGACTCGGCGTGGCGCCACCGGACATCGAGCCGCTGGCCACCGGCCACATCGCGCCGATCATCGCCATGTGCGAAACCCTGGTCGCCGACGGACACGCCTACGCCGCCGAGGGCCACGTGCTGTTCGACGTCGCCAGCTTCGCCGACTACGGCAAGCTGTCGGGACGTTCCGTCGACGAAATGGTCGCCGGCGCCCGCATCGAAGTGGCGCCGTACAAGCGCAATCCGGCGGACTTCGTGCTGTGGAAGCCGTCCACGTCGGAGTTGCCCGGATGGGACAGTCCCTGGGGCCGCGGGCGCCCGGGCTGGCACATCGAGTGCTCTGCGATGGCCGCGAGCCATCTCGGCGCGACCATCGACATCCACGCCGGCGGCGTCGACCTGGTGTTTCCGCACCACGAGAACGAGATCGCGCAATCGGTCTGCGCGCATGGCGGCAAGACCTTCGCGCGCTTCTGGTTGCACAACGGCATGCTGACCTTCGATGGCGCCAAGATGAGCAAGTCGATCGGCAACGTGAAGCAATTGCACGCGCTGCTGGCGACGCATCCTCCGGAAGCTTTGCGCTACGCGTTGCTGTCCGCGCATTACCGGCAGCCGCTGGACTGGTCGGACGCGTTGATCGAGCAAAGCATCGCGACGCTGGACCGTTTGTACGGCACCTTGCGCGAGCTGGCGCCGATCAGCGCCGGCGAGGCCGCGACCGACGAGGTCGAGGCAGCACTGGAAGACGACCTCAACACGCCCGCCGCGCTCGCGATCATCAACCGCACGGCCGCCGCTGCGCGGCAAGTCCTCGCGAACGCGTCCGCCGCCGCAGGCACCGGCGAACGCGCGGAACTGGCCCGACTCAAGGCCAACCTGCTGGCCGCCGGGCAACTGCTCGGATTGCTGCAGCAGGATCCGGCGGCATGGTTCCAACGCGGAACCGACAGCGGCATCGACGGCGCCAAGGTCGAGAGCCTGCTCGAAGCCCGCCGCGCCGCACGCGCTGCGCGCGACTTCGCGCGCGCGGACGCTATTCGTGCCGAACTCACCGCGATGGGCGTGGCGATCGAAGACGGCCCGCAGGGCACCCGCTGGAAAGCCGCGAACCCATGAACGCCGAAGACATCCAGAACGCGCAGCAGGAAATCATCGAGGAATTCGGATTCTTCGACGACTGGACTGGCCGCTACCAGTACCTGATCGATCTCGGCCGCAAGTTGCCGCCACTGGCCGAGGCCGAGATGACGGCCGCCAACAAGGTCGATGGTTGCCAGTCGCAGGTGTGGATCGTCGTCAGCGGCGATGCCGGCAAACTGGAGATGCGCGCGGCCAGCGATTCGGCGATCGTGTCGGGGCTGGTGGCGCTGCTGCTGCGGGTCTACTCCGGGCGCAGCGCGCGCGAAATCCTCGACACCGACCCGGGCTTCATCAACGCGATCGGCCTCGGCAAGCATCTCTCGCCGACGCGTTCGAACGGTTTGGCGTCGATGGTGAAGACCATCAAGGCCCACGCCGAGCGCGCACTCGTGCAGGGCTGAGCGGGCGATTCGCTACATCGTGTAGGTGGGCTTGTCGCCGCCTTGCAGGCCGGCCAGCAGCGTTTCGATCTTGGTGCGCGCGTTGTCGCCGTCGGCACTCTCGGTGAACTGCACGCCGATGCCGGCGGGTCGATTGCCCTGCGCCGCAATCGGCGTGATCCACACCACCCGCCCGGTCGTCGCGACGCGCTCGGTTTCCTCGGGCAGGCTCATCAACAGGAACACCTCGTCGCCGAGGTTGTAGCGCTTGTTGGTGGGAACGAACAAGCCGCCGCCGCGCACGAACGACATGTAGGACTGGTACAGCGTGTTCTTGTCCTTGATGACCACCGGCAGGATGCCCTGCCGTCCCGCTCCGCCGGCTACCGCCATCGGATTCACCCTCATACCGAACTGGGCGCCAGCTTGCCGCTACCGGCCGGCCGCGGTCAAGCGCCACCGACCCCGAACCGGCACCAGCCCCAGCCATCGAAGATCCATGGCGACGGCAGCGTGCAGTACAACTTGGCGTAAAACGGGGCTTGCAAGGCGCGCGGCACACGCGCGGCCGGGCTGCCGTCACGCCAACGCAGCTCGGCCTTGCCATTGCTCGCGAGCGGCACGCGCAGGCCACCGTGCGCATCGGCCAGCAGCAACGCCAGCGCCGGTCGCAACGGCGCGGGTGGCAACCAGGGCAGCCGTCGTTGCTGCAGGTCATGGCATTCCATGCCGGCGAAAAACACTTCGTGGCCAGTCGCGAAACGCATGAGGCGCCTGCGACTGAGCGCCATCTGGCTGGCGTGGGCGTCAATCGCCCGGCGTTTGGCCGCGGCTTCCTCGGCGGTCAACGCCAGTTGCGCACGCCGCGGCATCCCCGGCCGTGCACGGCCATGCAACAGGTAACCAAGGCATTCCGGACGCAGCTCCCGCGGCAGGCCCTGGAACACCATTTCCATCAGCACGTGCAGCGCGCTGTGGTCGGGGTGGCGATCGACGAGGTCCGGCAGCACCAGGACGCTGGGGCGCTCGCGCACGATCAGCTCGCGCAGCTGCGCCAGCATCGCGGCGGTGTCGTGCAGCAGCCGCGCGGTGACGCCGCCATCGGGCCAACCCAGGCGGGTCACGCGGATTGCATCGCCACCCAGCACGTCGATGGCAGAATCCGCCTCGCCACGGCGGCGTGCCGCCCAGGCGCCACGCTGGCGCGGCCCGATCCACAAGCGCCGCTCCAGCACGCGTTGCGGCCACGGATTGTTTTCGCCATCGCTGACGAACACCACGCTCACCGGCACGCCGTACGCGCGGGCGCGCTGGATCAACCCACCCGCTGCCAGCGATTCGTCATCCGGATGCGGCGCCAGCACCATCAGGCGCGCGCCCGCACGCCGCAGCAGCACATCGGGATCAAGCGGGTCGGAAGATTGCTCGTGGCGCAAGCGCTTGCATCCTTGAAGCCCGCGTTGCGCGATCGCGACGCAAACGCCGGGCCGGGTCAGGTTTGCTCAGGTCATGAAGTAACGCGTGAGATGGAAAAACACCGGCGCCGCGAAACACACCGAATCCAGCCGGTCGAGCACGCCGCCGTGGCCTTCGATCATGTGGCCCCAATCCTTGATGCCGCGATCGCGCTTGATCGCCGACATCACCAGCCCGCCGAGGAAGCCCATCAGGTTGATCACCAGCGCCATCGCCAGCGCGCCGTAGAACGAGAACGGCGTGATCCACCACAGCAGGCCACCCAGCAAGGTCGCCGAAGCAATGCCGCCGACAAAGCCTTCCCAGGTCTTCGATGGCGAAAGCTTTGGCGCGATCAGATGGCGTCCGCACAGCTTGCCCCACACGTATTGCAGCACGTCCGATGACTGCACCACGATCACGAGGAACGCGATCAGCAGCAGGTTGCGGTGTTCGTAACCCGCGATCCGCAACGTCAACAGCGCCGGCACGTGCGAGATGCAGAACACCGAGATCATCAGGCCCCATTGCACCTTGGCCGCGCGTTCGAGGAAGCGCGTGGTATCGCCGCCGCCGGCCGCGAGGATCGGCAGCAGCAGGAAGCCGTACACCGGGATGAAGATCGAGAACAGGCCGTACCATTCGATGCCGACCAGCAGGTACTGGATCGGCAGCACCAGGTAGAACGCCGCCACCAGTGCCCAGTAGTCACCACCGCGCGTCGGCAGCAGGGTGATGAATTCGCGCAGCGCCAACAGCGATACCAGGAAGAACAACACCAGCACGCCGGGCTTGCCGAACGCAAACGCGATGCCGACCAGCAACGCCATCACCCACCAGGCGTTGATGCGCGCGTTGAGGTTGTCGATGGTGGCGCGCTTCGCCGGCTGCGACGTCCACGCCAGCACGCGCCCGATCAACGTTGCGACCAGCAGCACCGCGCCGATGCCGAGGAACAACTCGACGGCCGGATCATGGATCGCGGGAAGTTTGATCACGGGGCCTCCGGCGCCAATGCCAGCAGCGCGTCGCGCGCGCGATCGAGGAACGCGTGCTTGTCTTCGCCATCCGCGAGCCGCAGCGGCGCACCGAAGTTCACCGTGCACAACAGCGGCAGCGGAATCAGGCGGCCCTTCGGCATCACGCGGTTGATGTTCTCCAGCCACACCGGTACCAGTTCCAACCCGGCGCACTGGCTGGCGAGGTGGTACAGGCCACTCTTGAACGGCAGCAGGCCATCACCGGGGTTGCGCGTACCTTCGGGAAACAGGATCAGCGCGGCACCGTCGTCGATCGCCTGCACCATCTGTGCAATCGGGTCTTCGCTGCGGTGGTCCGCTTCGCGTTCGATCAGCACGCCGTTGAAGACGCGCCGGATCAGGTAGCGCCGCAGCGCACCGCGCCGCCAGTATTCCGCCGCCGCCACCGGCCGCGCCTGCCGGCGCAGCGCCTTCGGCAAGGCCGACCAGATAAGCACGAAATCGCCATGGCTGGCGTGGTTGCCGTAGTACACGCGCGGCGCCGGCGGCAACGCCTCGCGCCAGAACGCACGGCTGCCCGTCAGCAAGTGGATGAAGCCGGACAAGCCGCCGGCTACCAGTTTTTCGAGCATGCAGCCTCCCGAGCGGTCGTGGTGGAGCGCACGCTCACGCGCGCACCTCGCGCAACGCGGCCCGCGCGCGATTCAACACCGTCAGCGCGCACAGCGCGGCCAGCACCCAGACCAGCCAGTCGATCCATGCACCGGGCGGCGCGCCCACTGCCAGCGCCAGCCCGAGCGCGCCGAACAGCAGCGCGCGATCACTCTTGCCCATCGGCCCGTCGTAGCGGCGCGAGGCACCGATCTGCACGCCCACCACGCCAGTCATTTCGGTCAACACCGCCAGCAATACGAACACCGCCAGCGGCCACAACGAGAACACCGGCGTCAATGCGAGTGGCAGGTACAGGCCGGCATCGGCCACCACGTCGCCGAGTTCGTTCAACACCGCGCCGAGCTTCGAAGCCTGACCGTGTTCGCGCGCGAGCATGCCGTCGACCGCATTCAGCGCCATGCGCAGGAACAGCCACAACGGCAGCAGGCCGAACAGCCAAGGCCGTCCACCTGCGCAAACACCGACCGCGACGCCGACCGCGACCGACACCAGCATCGCGGCGACCGTCACCTGGTTCGCGCTGATGCCGGCGGCGGCCATGCGCCGCACCATGGGGCGCAGCAAGGCCTGGAAGCGCGGTTTGATGTCGTAGACGCTGGGCATGTGGCATTTCCGGGCAGGGGGACGAAAACGTCGGCCGCATCAACGCGGCGCACCGGCGCTGTGGGCGCTGTGTGGCAGACTATCCAGCCATTCGAACAGCGCAAGGTCGTTGCGCAAGGGGCCATTCACCTGCAAGCGCAACTGATCGGCGCGCTGCGAGGCCGCGAGCAGGGTCGCCGCATCCCAGCCCGGATCGAAGCGCGCACGCGTTGCCTGCGCAAGTGAACGCAACGCGCCCTCCAGCAATCGCGATGCCTGCTCCAATCGCTGCGCAGGCTCGTCATCCGCCCAGGCACGCCCGATCGCGCGCGCATTGCCCTTGCCCGCCGCCATGGCCAGCAGATCACGCGCGACGTCCTGTCGACGCTGCATGCCACCCTGCTCGGCCAGCAACCACGCCTGCCCCGGATTGCCGCCTGCGGCGGCCAATACCGCTTCCGGGTGCGCCACGCCGCGCGTGGCGAGCCACGCCAGCGCGACCCCGGACTGCGGCACCACGAAGTCGAGCCGCTGGCAGCGGCTGCGGATGGTGGCGCTGAGTTGCCACGGCTGGTCAGTGATCAACACGATCAGGCTGGAATCGGTCGGCTCTTCCAGCGTTTTCAGCAAGGCATTCTGCGACGCCGTGTTCATTGCCTCGGCCGGGTCGATGACCGCAATCTGCCAGCCACCGAGTTGGCTCGACATGGCGAGGCGCGCCGACAGCGCGCGAATCTGGTCGATCACGATTTCGCGCCGCAGCTTGCCGGTCTTTTCGTTGACTTCCAGCGTGACCAGCACGCGATCGGGATGCGTGCCGGCCGCGAGCAGGCGGCAGGCCCGACAGCTTCCGCAAGCGCGGCCGTCCTGCGGCGCCTCGCACAGACGCGCGCGCACGAAGGCTTCCGCCAGCGCGCGCTTGCCCAGCCCCGCCGGCCCGCACAACAACAGCGCGTGCGGCAGGCTGTCCTTCGCTGCACGCGCGGCAAGGTTCTGCCACAAGCTGTCGCACCACGGTGGCAACGGCTCACCGGGTGCAATGGCCACCGGCGCGGGGTCGGGGGCGTCACTCATGCGTCCGGCCCTGCACGCAAGGCTTCGATCGCGGCCACCGCGTCATGCAGCACGCGCTCGCGCGGCTGCGACGAGTCGATCGTGCAAAAGCGCTCGGGTTCCGCCAGCGCACGCGCGCGATAGCTGGCACGCACGCGTTCGAAAAAGTCATCGCGCTCGGCTTCGATGCGATCGGCGTCGCTGCGCTGGCTGGCGCGCGCACGGCCCGCCGCGACCGGCAAGTCCAGCAGCAGGGTCAGGTCGGGCCGCAGGCCCGCCGTGGCGATGCGTTCGAGCTCGGCGATGCGGGCCGCGTCGATGCCGCGCCCGCCACCTTGATAGGCGTAACTCGCATCGGTGAAGCGATCGCTCAATACCCAACGCCCGGCATCCAGCGCCGGGCGCAATACCTCGCGCACCAGTTGCGCGCGCGCGGCGAACATCAGCAGCAACTCGGTCTCCGCTTCGATGCCGCGATGCGCAGGATCGAGCACCAGCGCGCGGATCGCCTCGCCGGCCGGCGTACCGCCGGGTTCGCGCGTGTACAGCACATCCATGCCCGCACGCGTGAAATGTTCGCGCAGGCCCGCCAGCAAGGTGCTCTTGCCGGCACCTTCGCCACCTTCGAGCGTGATGAGACGACCGCGCATCAGTGACCCTTCTGCAGTATGTATTTGCGCACCGCCGCGTTGTGCTCGGCGAGCGTCGCGGAAAACTGATGCGTGCCATCGCCCTTGGCGACAAAATACAGCGCATCGCCATCTGCCGGGTGCAACACGGCATCGATCGCCGCCCGGCTGGGCAGTGCGATCGGTGTGGGCGGCAGGCCGTAGCGCGTGTAGGTGTTGTACGGTGTGTCGGCCTGCAGATCCGACTTGTGGATCTTGCCCTGATACGCCGCGCCCATGCCGTAGATCACGCTGGGATCGGTTTCAAGGCGCATGCCGATCCGCAAGCGGCGTTCGAACACACCCGCGATTTCCGGGCGCTCCGCCGCCACCGCGGTTTCCTTTTCAACCAGCGATGCCAGGATCAAGGCCTGGTACGGCGTCTGCACCGGAATCGAGCGCTCGCGCGCTGCCCATTCCCGTTCGAGGAACTCATGCATGGCCTTGTGCGCGCGCTCGAGGACATCGAGGTCCGACATGCCCAGCACATAATCGTAGGTGTCGGGCATGAACTCGCCTTCCAGCGAATCCGGTCCGGATCTGCCGATTCGCGCGGCAAGTTCGCCGCGAAGCTTCGCGGCCGGAGTGTGTTCCAGTTTCGGCGCGGCGTTCAATGCATCCAGCACCTGCTTGAAGGTCCAGCCATCCACCAGGGTGACGCGATGATGCAACACGCGCCCTGCCGCCATGTCTTGCAGCAACGTCGCCGGCGTCATGCCCGGCGTCAACGCGTACTCGCCCGCGTGCAACTTGTTGACGACACCGAGCCGCCAGGCCAGCGTGCGCCAGAGCAGTGGCGGCGCATCGGTGAGCCCGGCGTCGCGCAACTGGCGGACGATGTCCTTGAAACCTTCGCCCTTGGCCACTTCCAGCGTTTGTCCCGTCGCCTGCACCGCGAGCGGCGCATGCGTGAACTGGCGGTAACGCATGCCGCCCCACACGATCGCGGCCGCCACCAACAATCCAACGATGACGAACAGCGTCCGCCGGAACCACCGGCGGCGCGGCTTGCCGGCCTTGCGTGCGCTCATGCCTCACCACCCGGGAAGCCGAGCGCGCGCCACTGCGCTTGCGCCGCGCGTGCCCAATGGCCGACCGGCAGCGCGCGGCCATCGACCTCGCGCACCGGCAACACGCCACGCACGCTGGAACACAGGAACATTTCGTCAAACCGCATCGATGTTTCCTTCGAGATCGCTTCCACCCTGCATTGCGGAAAAAAATCCAGCAATGCCGCACGCAACACACCGGCAACACCCGAGCCGTCGAGCGCGGGCGTCAGCAACGCGCCATCCAGCACGCCGAACACGTTGGCCGCCGTCGCCGACACGAGCTGGTCGTCCTGATCGAACAGCAAGCCTTCGACCACGTCCGGATCCGCCCATTCCGCGCGCGCCAACACTTGTTCCAGCCGGTTCAGGTGTTTGATGCCCGCGAGCCGCGGCTGCGACGCCAGGCGCAAGGTACATGAGCGTACCCGGATTCCATCACGGTACCAATCCGCAGAGATCATTGGCAACGGGTGTGCGCTCACGATCCGGGTTGCGTCCGTTTGCGCAGGCGGCGCGTAGCCACGTTGCCCGGTCCCGCGCGTCAGCGTGATCCGCACCACCGCATCGCCATCGCCCTCCAGCACTTGCCGTGCTTCGGAAGCAAGCACGGCAGGTTCCGGCGACGGCAGCGCGAGCCGTGCGCATCCGCCAGCCAGGCGCTGCATGTGTTGTTGCCACAACGGCGCCGTCCCGCGCGTGAAGCGTATCGTTTCGAACAGGCCATCGCCGTACAGCAGACCACGATCGAGCGGTGACACCGCGGCGTCGACCCGGCCATTCACCAGCACGCGCGACGTCAAGCCGGTACTCCAAGCGCCCGCAACAGGCCACGCGCCTTGGCCCGCGTTTCCGCCAGTTCCGCGTCGGCATCGGAATCGGCGACGATGCCGGCACCGGCACGGAATGCCACGCTGCCGCCCTCGATCTGCAGCGTGCGGATCAGGATGTTGAGGTCGCAGTCGCCATCGCGGTTCAAGTAACCGAGCGCACCGGTATAGGCGCCGCGCGGCACGCCCTCCAGCTCGGCGATGATCTGCATGCAGCGCACCTTGGGGCAACCGGTGATGGTACCGCCGGGAAACACCGCCGCAATGACCTGTCCCGGGGTAACGTCGGCGCGCAAGCGCCCGCGCACGTTGGAAACGATGTGATGCACGTGCGCGTAGCTTTCGACCAGCATGCGTTCGTCGACCACGACGCTGCCGGGCACGCAGACACGGCCAAGGTCGTTGCGTTCGAGGTCGATCAGCATCACGTGCTCGGCGCGTTCCTTGGGGTGCTCGATGAGCTCGCGAATGCGGGCCGCATCGTCATCTCCGGGGACGCGCGGTCGCGTGCCCGCGATCGGCCGCGTTTGCGCGACGCCGCCACGAACTTCGAGCAGGCGTTCCGGCGAAGAACTGGCGACAACCCAGCCGGGCCGTTGCAGCAAGCCCGCGAACGGGGCGGGATTCGCGCTGCGCAGCGCCGCATAGAGGGCTGCCGGTTCCACCGCTTGCGTGTAGCACGCCTGCCACGCGCGCGACAGATTCACCTGGAAGGTGTCGCCACAGTGCAGGTAGTCGTGGATGCGTTCGACGCCGTCGATGAACATTTGCGGATCATCCTCGGCGATGACCGGCGCCGCGTCGACGACACCGATGGATTCACGCGAACGGTCCAGATCCGTGCGCATCTCACCCAGCAAGTGGGCGAAGCCTGCCTCAGCCACCAGCCACGTACGCCGTTCCTCGCGATCGACCAGGACGGCCGCCGGGCAACGCAGCGCCATCGCAATCGGCGTTGCCGATGCCGGCGCGCGTGGTAATGCCAAGCTCGATTCGATCTCGCCGGCCAGTTCGTAGCCGAGATACAGCATCCAGCCGCCGCGGAACGGCAACGTCGAATCGGGGTGCATGGCTAGCGCGTGTTCGGCCTGCCACGCGGCGTCGAGTTGCGCAAGGAACCCGCCACCCAACTCGCGCCCGTCGAGGTCACGCACGCGGCCGTCGTGGTGCAAGGCGAAGCCGCCTTGCGGACATGCCAGCAGGATGTCCCAACGTGCACGCGGTCCTTGCGCGGCACTTTCGAGCAGGCAGGGGTAGCGCTTGGGATTGGCGCGCGCGAGCGGCAACAGGTCACGCGCGCCCGCGACCTTGATGCAACGCAAGCCGGCGCCCGCAGCGGCCGTACCGTTCGCTCGCAACACCTGCGCCGTTGCAGGGCTCACCGGAAATCAGCCCGCCAGTCGCGCCGGCACCGGCGGTTCAAACCCGCCGGAACAGCAAGGTGCCGTTGGTGCCGCCGAAGCCGAACGAGTTGGAGATGGCGACGTCGATCTTGCCGTCACGCGCAACGTTGGGCACGAAATCGAGGTCACAACCCTCGCCCGGCTCATCGAGGTTGATGGTCGGCGGCAACACGCCATCGCGCATCGCCAGCAGGGAGAAGATCGCTTCCACGCCGCCGGCCGCACCCAGCAGGTGCCCGGTGGTCGACTTGGTGGAACTCATCGCGAGCTTCTTCGCATGCTCGCCGAACACGCGCTTGGCGGCGTGCACCTCGCCAACGTCACCGAGCGGCGTGGAAGTGCCGTGCGCATTCACGTACTGCACCTCGGAAGGATTCACGCCGGCGTCGCGCAGCGCGTTTTCCATGCAGCGCGCTGCACCTTCGCCGCCCTCGCTGGGCGCGGTGATGTGGAACGCATCGTCGCTCATGCCGAAGCCCGCGACCTCGGCGTAGATCTTCGCGCCGCGCGCCTTGGCGTGTTCGTATTCCTCGAGCACCAGGATGCCGGCGCCATCGGACAACACGAAGCCATCGCGATCCTTGTCCCACGGCCGGCTGGCGCGCGTCGCGTCGTCGTTGCGCGTGGACATGGCCTTGGCCGAGCAGAACCCGCCGATCGCGGTCGGGGTCACCGTGAACTCGGCACCGCCGGTCACCATCATGTCGGCGTCGCCGTACTGGATCAGGCGCATCGCCAGCCCGATGTTGTGGGTCGCGGTGGTGCAGGCGGTGACGCAGGCGATGTTGGGGCCCTTCAGGCCGTGCATGATCGCGAGGTTGCCCGAGACCATGTTGATGATCGATCCGGGCACGAAGAACGGCGAGATCTTGCGCGGACCGCCTTCGTGGTAGGCGATGGCGGTGCGCTCGATGCTGCCGATGCCGCCGATGCCGGCGCCCACCGCGATGCCGATGCGTGTGGCGTTGGCCTCGTTGATCTCGATGCCGGAATCCTTCAGCGCGTCGGTGCCCGCCGCCACGCCGTAGTGGATGAAGGTATCCATCTTCTTGATGTCTTTCGGCGCGATGTAAGCCGCCGGATCGAAACCCTTCACCTCACCGGCGATGCGGGTTGGAAAGGCGCTGGCATCGAAATGGGAAATCGGACCGATGCCGCTCACGCCGGCGACGACGTTCTTCCACGCCGTCGCCACGTCGTTGCCGACGGGCGAGATGATGCCCATGCCGGTGACCACCACACGCCGCTTGTTCATGGATGCTCCGTAACTTCAATACTCGACGAGGCTTGGCCGCACGCCAGCTGGCGCCACTTGCGGCACTGCACACCCTGGATCCCGGCAATCGTAGCGCCCCGCCGCGATCTGCAACACGCTCGCGGCGGCCATACGCCCACGCATTGTGCGGACCCCATCAACGCGAAAGCTGCGCACGAAGGGCGCAGCTTCCGGGATACCACCTGGCACTGCGCCGCCCCAAGGCATGCGCGCCGCCGCGATCAGGACTTGACGTGGGCCTTGATGTAATCCACCGCCTGCTGCACGGTGGTGATCTTCTCGGCGTCCTCGTCGGGGATTTCGGTTTCGAATTCCTCTTCGAGCGCCATCACCAGCTCCACGGTATCCAGCGAATCCGCGCCCAGATCGTCGACGAACGAGGCGTTCGGAGTGACGTCCTCTTCCTTGACCCCCAGCTGGTCCACAACGATCTTCTTGACGCGTTCTTCGATGGTGCTCATGAGACAGTGCCTCCTGGAAATTAGAGTGTTCGAGGTCGGGCGGCGCCCTTCCCCACTTCCCCGCACGGCCCAACCAGCCACGCGGTGCAAATTCAGCCGGCCCGACCGAGGCCTTCAGGTTGAACGCGCAGCCAGCCAAACGGGGGCCAGCCAAAACGCGAAAGACGCCATAGTACCGGGTTCTTCGGGTCAATAGAACCGGGTGTGATGCCGGCAGGTTCCCGCTGGTGAATCGTCGCAGAACCGTCGTGAGCGATGGCAGATCGTGCGACGCCGGAGCGCAGCAAGCGGAGCGTACACGATAGTACGTGAGCATTGCGAGCACCGCCGGCGCGCGAGCTGCCAAGCGCAACAGGTTATGCGGCGATTCCTACGCCATGTACATGCCACCATTCACATGCAGGGTTTCACCCGTGATGTAGTTCGCGGCTTTCGACGCCAGAAACGCCACCGCCCGCGCGATGTCGGCAGGTTCGCCGAGACGACCCAGCGCGATGCCGGCTTCCAGCGCCTTGCGCTGTTCCTCGTTGAGCGCGCGGGTCATGTCGGTGTCGATGAATCCCGGCGCCACCACGTTGACCGTGATGCCGCGCGAACCGATTTCGCGCGCCAGTGATTTCGAGAACGCGATGATGCCGGCTTTCGCCGCCGCGTAATTGGTTTGTCCCGGATTGCCGGTGACGCCGACCACCGAGGCGATGTTGATGATGCGGCCGTGGCGGGCCTTCATCATCGTGCGCAGCACGGCCTTCGAGGTGCGGTAGACCGAGCTCAGGTTGGTGTCGAGGATCGCCTGCCAATCCTCGTCCTTCATCCGCATCAGCAACTGGTCGCGGGTGATGCCGGCGTTGTTGACGAGGATCGACAACCTGCCGTGATCCTTGACGATGCCATCGATCAGGGCTTCCACGGCAGCGCCATCGGTGACGTTGAGTTCGCGGCCTTCGCCGCCATGCGCGGCGAGGCGCTCGCCGATGGCCTGCGCGCCCGCGGCGCTGGTCGCGGTGCCGATGACCTTGGCTCCCTGCGCGGCCAGCTCGTCCGCGATCGCGGCACCGATGCCGCGCGAGGCGCCCGTCACCAGTGCGATTTCACCCTGCAGTGTTCCCGTCATGCCATGCTCCGCGAAGTGTTCAAGACTCGGGCCAGATCAAACCCTGTGCAACGATCACGCGTTCGCCGTTGAAGGTGACGGCGGGCGATCCATACAACATGTAACCCAGCGCCAGCGCCTCGCTGACACGGTGACAGAACGCCGCGTCGTCCGGGCCGGTGAGGACGCGATAAACCGGCAAGCCATCCGGCGGGTTCGCCGCAGTGTTCTTGATCGTCACACCTGCGCCTCGGCGAGCGCCGCACGCAGCTCGGCAGGGGTTCCCAATGCGCGCGTCTCCAGCGATTTGTCGATGCGCTTGCACAGGCCCGCCAGCACCTTGCCGGGGCCGCACTCGAAGATGCGCGTGGCGCCATTGGCCACCAGCGAACGCACGCTGTCGGTCCACAGCACCGGCATGTACAACTGGCGTTCGAGCGCGGCGCGGATGAATTCGATGCCGGCATGCGCCTTGGCGTCGGCGTTCTGCAGCACCGGGATGCCCGGCACCTGCCAGGGCAATTCCGCCATCTTCGCGGCGAGTTGCTGCGCCGCCTCGCGCATCAGCGGGGTGTGCGAGGGCACCGACACGGCGAGCTTGATGACCTTGCGCACGCCCAATTCGCCGAGCCGTTGCACCGCGCGATCGACCGCGCCGACGTGGCCCGCAATCACCAACTGGCCCGGACTGTTGTAGTTGGCAGGCGTCACGATCTCGGCGCCGGATACTTCCTTGCAGACGTCCTGGATCAGCTGGTCCTCGGCGCCCAGTACCGCCGCCATCGAGCCGGTCCCCGCGGGCACCGCGGCCTGCATCAGGCGGCCACGCTCGGCCACCAGGGCCGCGGCTTCCCTCAACGGCAACGCACCGGCACAGACCAACGCCGAATACTCACCCAGGCTGTGCCCGGCCAGCTGCGCCGGCAACGGACCGCCCTGCGCCAGCCACGTGCGCCAGACCGCGACGCTCGCGGCCAGCAAGGCCGGCTGCGTATTTTCGGTCTTGCCGAGTTCGCCTTCGGGACCATCCTGCGACAACGCCCACAGGTCGAGCCCGGCACCCTCGGAGGCCTCATCGAAGGTCTGGCGGACTTCCGGGAACCCGGCGGCAAGGTCGGCCAGCATCCCGACCGACTGCGAGCCCTGGCCGGGGAAGACGAAAGCAAGATTTGCGACGGGTGTTTGAGTGTTCATGGGGTGCTCTGCTCACACAGGGATTGGGGGCGGGTTGCGGGGGCGCACGACGAAGCCGATTCGTATCCGACAGACGCAGAACCGGGCAGCGCATGAAACGACAACCGCGCACCCCCGCTTCCCATCCCCCATCCCCCGCTTTCAAATCAATACCGCACCAGCGCCGACGCCCACGTAAACCCGCCGCCGAAGGCTTCCAGCAGCAGGTTCTGGCCGCGCTGGATCTTGCCCGAGCGCACCGCGGCATCCAGTGCCAGCGGCACCGAGCCCGACGAGGTATTGGCGTGCTTGTCGACCGTGACGATCACGCGATCCATCGACATGCCGAGGCGCTTGGCGGTGGCCTCGATGATGCGCAGGTTGGCCTGGTGCGGGATCAGCCAGTCGACTTCCGATTCCTGCATGCCGGCCGCGGCCAGGGTTTCGCCCACCAGCGCATCGAAGGTCTTGACCGCAAACTTGAAGACTTCACGGCCCTTCATGGTAATGCGCACGCCGTGGTTCTTTTCGTCCTTGAAACCCGCCGACACGCCCACCGGGTTGTACAGCAGATCCTTGTAGCCACCGTCGGCGTGCAGGCAGGTCGCGAGGATGCCGGGTTCGTCGGAGGCTTCCAGCACCACCGCGCCGGCACCGTCGCCGAACAACACGCAGGTTTCGCGTTCGCTCCAGTCGACCATGCGGGTCAGCGTCTCGGCACCCACCACCAGCGCCCTCTTCGACTGGCCGGCGCGGATGAAGTTGTTGGCGACGCCGAGCGCGTAGACAAAGCCCGAGCACGCCGCATTGACGTCGAACGCGGTGCAGCCGTTGGCGCCGAGCCGATGCTGGACCAGGCACGCGGTGGACGGAAAGATGAGGTCGGGGGTGGTGGTGCCGAGCACCAGCAGGTCGATGTCGGTCGCCTTCAAACCGGCGTCGGCCAGCGCCTGTTGCGCGGCACGCAGCGACAGGTCGCCCGTGGTCTCGCCATCGGCCGCGATCCGCCGTTCACGGATGCCGGTGCGGGTGCGGATCCACTCGTCGCTGGTGTCGACGATCTTTTCGAGATCGGCGTTGGTGACGACGCGATCAGGCAGCGCGCTGCCGGTGGCAAGGATGCGGGCGTAAGTCAAGATGCGGTTCCCCTGTCATACATTTCGCGCACAAAAAAACGCGACGGCGCCGGAAAGCGCCGCGCGTTCATGTGCAACACGGTACCCAAGGACCTCAGTCCTCGTCGACGGTTGCCTGCTTGTCCTCGACCACCTTGCGGCCACGGTAGTAGCCGTCCTTGGTGATGTGGTGGCGGCGGTGGATCTCGCCCGACGTCGGGTCGGTGGCAAGCTGCACCTGGTTCAGCGCGTCGTGCGCACGGCGCATGCCACGGCGGGACGGGGATTTGCGGCTCTTTGCAACGGCCATGATGGCTCTCCAGAATGTATTTCAGCGTTGTTTTTCGCGGGCTTGCAGCAGGTTCCGCAAATCCGCGAACGGATGCGTCACCGCTTCGTCCCGCTCCGCCTCCGGCGGTACCTCACCGGGCGTGTTCCATTCGCCCTGCAGAGTCTCGCTGCCGGGCTTGATCGGCACCAGCGGCAAAACCAGAATCAATTCGTCCTCGATCACGCGCCGCGGCGACAACCTGCCGCCATCGAGCAACAGCGGTTCGCAATCGCCGGGCAACGCATCCGCGTCCTGCTCGTCCGCCAGCAGCCCGAGCCGGGTGTCGACTTCGGCCGGAAACACGAACTTGTCGAGGCTGCGCTGGCACGCCAGCGTCAACCCGGCCTGCAACCGGACATGCAGCTGCGGACCCGCCAACTCGCCCCGTTCGAAGTCGAGCCGATAGGCAACCTCGCCGCGGTCATCCGCCAAGGCTGCCGCCAGTCGCGGCAATTCCGCGACTGCCACGACACCTTCAAAAGACCGCCGCCCGGCCACCATGCGTTCGGCGTCCACACTCGCTGGCAGGGACGCGGACATAAGCGGGGAATGCTAGATTCCGCAGTGCACAAAGTCAACCGCCAAGCAGTATTTCCGGTTGGCCCGTATCATGCTTGCCTTCCCCGGCAACGCCACCGCTCGGCCCGAATCTTGACCTCCCTGCCAGCTACCTTGTTCGCCGTCGTCCTGCCCGCGCTGGTGGCCGTGGTCGCCTGCGCGCTGATCATCTGGCTGCTGGTGCGCCAGATGCGCCACCAGCGTGCGCTGCGCACACTTTATCTGGAGGCCGACGGGCTGGAACACGACCTCAAGGAGTGCCGCACCCGGCTGGCACGCGCGCACGCCTCGATGTCGATGGGTCCCAACCAGCCCGCCGCCGGCGAAGCCGACGCCCGCCACGCCATCGACGCGGCCCTGCGCGAACTGCTGGCGCACCGCCTGTGGCTGCGCGACGAGGCCGACAACGCCAACCAGCGTGCCCTCGACGCCGCGGTCCGCGCCATCGGCAAGGCGCGCGGCGCACTCGGCAAGCAACTCGTCGAACTCGATTCCGCCCAGCGCGCACTGGAGTCCGCGGTGCGCGAGAAGATCGAGGACCTTTCGCAGCGATGAGCCCGCCCCGCATCGTGCTCGCCTCGACCTCGCGTTACCGGGCCGAATTGCTGCGGCGCGTGCTCGCTGATTTCGAGCAGATCGCACCGGATGTCGACGAACCGGAACTTCCGGACGAACCTCCCGCGGCACGCGCGGCGCGCCTTGCCACGCGCAAGGCCGAGGCAATCGCAGGCAGCCTGCGCGACGCACTGGTGATCGGCTCCGACCAGGTCGCGGCGCTCGGGAATGCCGTGCTGCACAAGCCGGGCACGACCGAGAGAGCACATCAACAATTGCGCGCAAGTAGCGGAAATTCCATTGATTTCTACACAGGACTCTGTGTGATCAACACGCGCGACGGAAGCCGCGAGTCCGTGCTCGACCACACCCGGGTGGTTTTCCGGGAGCTTGCCGATGCCGAGATCGAGCGCTACCTCGCGCACGAAAAACCCCTCGACTGCGCCGGCAGTTTCAAGTCCGAGGGCGCCGGCATCGCCCTGTTCAAGCGCATCGAAAGCGTCGATCCCACCGCCCTGATCGGCTTGCCGATGATCGCCCTCACCCGCCTGCTGCGAAACGCCGGCATCGCGCTGCCCTGATCAGATCAGTGCTGATCCTCAGCCGGCTTTCCCCTTCTCCCTTCGGGAGAAGGGGGCGCGAAGCGCCGGATGAGGGTTCGGTCCCTGTGATAACAGATGCTTGGGCAAGTCAATGGGAATACGCGTATGCGAACCCTCTCCCGCCCCTGCGGGGCACCCTCTCCCGCAGGGAGAGGGAACTTCAACAGCTGTGCTTTCGCGCTAATCAGCTGCCCTGATCGAGCACGTTCGCGCCCTCGCGACACCCGGCAGCGTACACTTCAGGTCATTCGCCGCATCCGGACGACCATGGACCAGAACTTCGCCGCCGCGACCGCGGCATCCCTCGCCAGCACGCCGCGCCAGCGGCTCAATGCCGCACTCGCACAAGTCAACGATGTCGTGGTGGGCAAGAACCTTCCGGTACGGATGGCGTTCGCGTGCCTGCTCGCCGGCGGGCACCTGCTTGTGGAAGACGTGCCGGGGGTCGGCAAGACCACGCTGGCGCACGCGCTGGCCGCAACCCTTGGCCTCAGCTTCCGGCGCATCCAGTTCACCTCCGACCTGTTGCCCAGCGACATCGTCGGCGTCAGCGTGTTCGATCGCGACGCCAACGCCTTCCGCTTCCAGCCGGGGCCGATCTTCGCGCAGCTGCTGCTGGCCGACGAGATCAACCGCGCCACGCCCAAGACCCAAAGCGCGCTGCTGGAAGCGATGGCCGAAAACCAGGTCACAGTCGACGGCGCCAGCCGCATGCTGCAGCAACCGTTCTTCGTGGTCGCCACGCAAAATCCGCTGGACATGGCGGGCACCTACCCGCTGCCCGATTCGCAACTGGATCGTTTCATGTTGCGGATCGCGCTGGATTATCCGGATGCCGAAGCCGAGCGCCGCCTGCTGACCGGCGAAGACCGCGCGAGCCTGGTCGGCCGGCTGCAGGCTTGCCTTTCCGGTGAAGACATCCTTGCATTGCGCCGGCAGGTGCATGCAATCACCGCCAGCCCGGCCCTGCTCGATTACGTGCAGGCGCTGCTCGGCGCCAGCCGCAAGCACCACGACATTCGCACCGGGCTGTCCCCACGCGCCGGCCTTGCGTTGCTGGCGGCGGCACGCGCCTGGGCCTTGCTGGGCGATCGCGACTTCGCGATCCCCGAAGACGTGCAGGCGGTGTTCGTCGCCGTCGCCGGACACCGGCTGATCCCCTCGCGCAACGTCGCGCGCGACGCGCTGGCGCAGGCCCTGCTGGAATCCGTGGCCGTGGAGTGACGCGTTGGGCATTTCAGGAGACGTTCATGCGCAGTTTGCCGCGACTCAAACTATTGTGTCTCGTAGTGGTGTTGTTCCCCGGGTTGCCTGCGCGCGCGAAAGCGAAGCCAGCAACATTGATTGTACACATAGCGATTGATAGGTCCTCATTGGCAGACGCAGTATTTTCCAGTCGTGGATTATTCTTTGTAAAAGCACGCATCAAAAACGTAGGTTCAAATCCCGTCCAAATCGTAACGTGGACGCAGTCAGGTTGGTCTTGGGTATCCAGCAACAAATTTGTTATACCAAACATCAATGCACTCAAAAACTATCCTACAAAAACGATGCTAAAAGCCGGCGAGGTGTATAGCTACGGCGCGGACCTATTTTGCTATTCACGTAACGACAAGCCCATAACCTTCAAGCTCGGGTTTGTGCCCGACGCGAAGTTACCAGTATCAACCGCTGTACCAGGAATAGCACAGAGCAATCGGGTAATCTGGAGCAATGCAGTAACGTTGCACCGGCGTTGCCCGACATTTCGCGCAACCGGACGCCAACCCGCTACGCGGGTCGGCGCCGGTTAGATCAAGCGATGGCGGCCGTGGTCGAGCGTGGAGGCAGCGTTCTGGCGCGCTCCCAGCGTTGGGTGCTGGGGTTCGCGCGCGGGCGCCAGCCGGAAGCGTTGCCGATCCGGCTCGACCGCCGCCGCATCTATATCGTGCCCACCCGCACCGGTCTCGGCTTTGCGCTGCTGCTGGCGGTGATGCTGGCCGGCGCGCTGAACTACCAGAACAATTCGGCGCTGCTGCTTACCTGCATGCTCGGGGCAAGCATGGCTTCGAGCATGCTGCTCACCTGGCGCGAGTTGCACGACCTCACCTTGCGATCGGTACATGCCGAACACTGCTTCTGCGACCAGCGCATGACGCTGCACCTCGCCTTCGCCGACGATCGCCGCACCCGTCACGGCCTCAGCATCGAGGCCGACGGACTGGAGCAACCGTGCCCGCTGGTACAAGGTTCGGGCCGGGCGGTGGTGACGATCGCCACCAGCCAACGCGGCTGGATCGACCTGCCACGGATGCGCACTTCGAGTACGGCGCCGTTCGGGTTGTTTCGCACCTGGAGCTGGATCACCCCGGCACAACGGGTGCTGGTTTACCCGCGCGTGTTTGGCGATGTGCAACCACCGGCGCGCAACGACGATCCGAACGAACGCGCAGCCGGCGGTGACGAATTCGCGAGCCTGCGCGACTACCACGCCGGTGATCCCATCCGCCACGTGGCCTGGAAAGCCAGCGCCCGCCACGACCACTTGCTGGTGCGCGAGTTCGACCGCGCCGCGCCGGGGCAGCCGTTGCGCTTCGACTGGAACGCATTGTCCGGGCTCGATCGCGAAACCCGCATCTCGCGCCTCGCCGGTTGGATATGCGACGCCTACGCGGCGGCGCATCCGTGGATCCTGGTCCTCGAAGACCGCAGCAGCTTCGGCCCCGCCAGCGATGATGCGCACTACCACCGCTGCCTCACCGCACTCGCGGAGCTGCCATGAACCTGTGGCGCACACGCGAGACCGCTGCACCGCCGGCCACGATCATGGACGCGCGCGCCTTCGCACTGCTCAGCATCACCGTGTTGTGTGCGATCGCGGCGCATGGCGTGCACCTGCCCGCGTGGTACCTCGCGCCGCTTGCCGCGATCCTCGGCTTGCGCTGGTGGCGACGGCGTCATCGGCGCGGGGCCGTCGCCGGCTGGCTGCGGGCCGTCATGTTGCTGGCAACCGCGCTGGCCGTGTTCGCGAAGTACCGGACGCCGTTCGGCCCCGATCCCGGCGCCGCGATCGTGTGCGGATTGCTGGTGCTCAAATTGCTGGAAAGTGAAACGCTGCGCGACGCGCGCATGGCCGTGGGCTTCAGCTGCTTCACGCTGATGACGGTGCTGTTGTTCGATCAGGCACTGGTGATGACGATCGTCGTCGGCTTGATGCTGTTGCCGGCGCTGGCGACACTGCGGGCGCTCGAACCCGGACTGCCGGAATCCGGCTGGCTGGCGGCATTCCGTCCCGGCGCTGCGCTGCTGGTCGCCAGCCTGCCGCTGACGCTGCTGGGCTTCCTGTTGATCCCGCGACTCGCCACGCCGTTGTGGGGTGCGCCCAACCAGGGCATGGCGCGCACCGGCATCAGCGACCACATGGCACCGGGCGACCTGCACTCCCTGCTCAACGACAATTCGGTCGCGATGCGCGTCGGCTTCGATGGTGAACCGCCGCCCGCCGACCAACGCTACTTCCGCGGCATGGTGTTCTGGCGGTTCGACGGCCGCGAATGGATGCCCGGCGTGGTCGCGAAACGTCCCGTGCCGGCTGCCCCGCTCGCGATGCGTGGCGACCTCGTCCACTATCAGGTGACGCTGTTGCCCAGCCATCAACGCTGGCTGTTCGCGCTGGACATGCCGGTTGCCGCGCCTCGCAACGCCCAACTGGGCCCCGATCACACCCTGCTTGCAGACAAGCCCGTCGATCAGACCCTGCACTACAGCGCGGCCTCGGCGACCGATTACCGCCTGCGCCCGGATCACCTGCCGGCCTATCTTCGCCGCGCGGCACTCGAGTTGCCTGCCGGCTACGACCCGCGTGCGCGCGCACTGGCGGAAACCTGGCGCGCCAAGGCTGGCAACGACGATGCCGCCGTCATTCGCGATGCGCTCACGCTGTTCCACGACGACGGCTTCGTTTACTCGCTCGACGTGCCGCCACTGGGTCGCAACAGCATCGACGATTTCCTGTTCGACACCCGCACCGGTTTTTGCGAACACTACGCCAGCGCCTTCACCTTCCTGATGCGGGCCGCCGGCATTCCGGCGCGCGTGGTGGTCGGTTACCAGGGCGGTTACTGGAACAAGGTCGCGCGTTACCTGCTGGTGCGGCAATCCAATGCGCACGCGTGGACGGAGGTGTGGCTGCAGGGACGCGGCTGGGTGCGCATCGATCCCACCGCAGTGGTCAGCACCGTCGAGATGGCCGACGCGGGCGGTGCCAATGGCGCCCCGATCGGCGGCGGCGTTGGCGGCTGGTGGCTGCCGTGGCAGAACCGCATGGACATCATCAATCGCTGGTGGGGACAATCCATCATCAACTTCGATGCGCTGACCCAGAGCCACCTGTTCCGCCCATCCGGCGTCGACCGCGCTGATGCGCAAACACTGGCGATCGCGCTGGCGATCGTGATGTTCCTCGGTCTCGGCATCGGCGCGCTGCTGGCGTCGCTGAAACCACGCGAGAAACCACGCGATGCATTGGCGGCAGCACAACGCCGGCTGCAGAAACGGCTCGCGCGTTGCGGCATCGTGCGCGGCCACGCCGAAGGCCCCGGCGACTACTACGCGCGATCGGCAACGCTGTTGCCGTCTGCCGCGCCAACCCTGCGAGCCTTGTCAACGGAATACCTGCTGCTGCGTTATGCGTATTCCGAACCGCCGCCTGAACGGACACGCGCGTTCGTGCATCAGGTTCGGCGTTTCCGTCCATCCAGTGTGCTATAAAAAACGCATCGGTTCACTAAAAGCGGAGGCTTCCCATGTCACGCCGCGTATTGTTCCTTTCCGTCGCGGGTGCGTTGGCCCTCGGCGGCTGCGCCACCATCCCGAAACCCATCGCCGGTGACTACGCGCCGGTATCGCTGGACGCTGCACGCAGTGGCGGCGCGACCGCCAACCGTGTGCGCTGGGGCGGTGAAATCATCAAGACCGAACCGCGTGCCGACCAGACCTGCTTCTTCGTGCTTGCCCAACCGCTGGACTCACAGGCGCGCCCGGAACGCGGCGGGGACAGCGCTGGCCGCTTCGTCGCCTGCAAGCAGGGCTTCTACGATCCGGAAGTGTTCCGCAAGGGTCGTGACCTGACAGTCACCGGCACACTTGCCGGCACCGTGCAACACAAGATCGGTCAGTACGACTACACCTATGCGAAAGTCGACGCCGACAACGTGTACCTGTGGCCGAAGCGGCCCGTGTACACGGAGCGCCCGTACGACCGTTGGGGCGGCCCGTGGGGTCCCTGCGACCCGTTCTGGTCACCGTGGGGTTGCGGCTGGGGCGGCTATGGCCCGTGGTTTTCGCCGCGCGTGATCGTGGTGCCGCGGGCGGCGCCACCACCTCCGCCACCGCCGCCAAAGACGTAAAGCACGGACAGCGGTCCAGTCGGGCTGCCTTTGCGGTGACGGCAAGCCCGCCGTTACGCAATGACGTCTCCAATCGCATGGTTGCCGGGCGCCCTTCCGGCAATCCATGCCGCCGCTGCCAGTGCGCCACGCGCAAAGATCGTGCGATCGGTGGCGCGGTGCGACA
Source organism: Rhodanobacteraceae bacterium (assembly GCA_035701705.1). Taxonomy (GTDB): domain Bacteria; phylum Pseudomonadota; class Gammaproteobacteria; order Xanthomonadales; family Rhodanobacteraceae; genus 66-474. The sequence goes on along the minus strand of DASSRT010000035.1, from coordinate 725 downwards.
GTTCGACGCGCTCACCCGTACCCACGAGCATCGCCGTGTGCTCACCGACAATGTCGCCGGCGCGGACCGACGCGAAACCGATTGCATGCTGCGGACGTTGCCCGACCTGCCCCTCGCGTGACAGCACGGCAACCGCGTCGAAATCCTGCCCGCGTGCCGTCGCGGCGGCACGACCCAGCGCCAACGCAGTCCCCGACGGTGCATCGAGCTTGCGCGCGTGGTGGGCTTCCACGATTTCCAGATCCCACTCCGGCAGTGCGCCCGCGGCATCACGCAACAAGCGCGTGAGCACCGCGACGCCGAGGCTGAAATTGGCGGCATGCAACACCGGGATGCCGACGGCGGCCGCGTCCAGGCGCTGAAGCTGTGCGGCATCCAGCCCGGTGGTGCCACTGACCAGCGCGATGCCATGCAGATCGCAATGCGTCAGCGCGGCATCGAAGCCGTCCGGTGTGCTGAAGTCGACGACCACATCGCAAACCGGCGCACCCTTCCAGTCGCTTGAATCATTGATGGCCGCTGCCAGCGTGAAGCGCGTGTCGTCGATCAGCAATTCCTGCAGCGTACGGCCCATGCGGCCATTGGCGCCGTTGATGGCGAGCTTGATTCGGTCTGGCATGTCTTCTTTGCGCGGGCGGCTGGCGTGCAGAGCATAGCAAGCTTGTCATTCCGAGGCTGCTGAAGACAGAGGCCGGAATCCACGGCATTGCAGGGAGCCGGAATGG